>JAEZYO010000687.1 GCA_023419055.1 Pseudomonadota bacterium
CCATCTACGACGTTGCCGTATCGACGACGCCCTTGTCGGGAGAGCGGCTCTGAAGCGCCACGCTTGACGATCTCGATCGCATCTGTCAGATTGCGCGCCTGGCTCGCGTCACAGCGAGTGGAAAGGAGATGATGCTCATGCTCGAACCGAAGCGAACCTTGCGTGTTTTCATCTCCGTGACCTCGGCAGCGTAATCTCGCTTTCAGCGACGAGAGGACCGCGTCGGGGCGCGGACCTTCGAAGCAGCCGTGCGCCCGTGCGCGGCGGCTGCTCGAGAAACTCGCGTCATTTGCGCTGAAAACTAGCGGTCGGACGCTGTCCGTCCGCCATGCGGAACTGATCTGTCATGGGCAAGCAAAGGAGCCATCGGCGAAGAGCCGATGGCGAACAGGCACACGTGCGTCACGTGCGCCTCGGGGAGTTGATTCGAGAAGAGATCGACTTCCTTCTCGACACTGAAATCGAAGATAGAAGGCTCGAGGGTGCGCGCGTCACCGCCGTCGAGCTCGCACGGGACGGCTCGCGCGCTCGCATCTGGTTCACCTTGCGCGATCCCTCCGTCACGGAGGAGGTCGGTGAGCGCGCCATGCAGGGAGCTCGCGGTTTCCTGCGCGCGCGCCTGTGCGACGCGTTGTCGCTCAAGCGAGTGCCGGAGCTCAGCTTCCGGCTCGACCCGAGCGCGGGCGCGTTCGACGCCGAGGAGAAAGATTGATGGCCACCAAGAACCTGGCACGCACCGTCATCGAGGGCGGCAGGGACGGCTACAGCCGCTTCGCGCGCCGCCACTCGAACGCCCGCGAGCGCAGCGCGGAGCGACAGCTCTCGCACGAAATCAGGCTGCGAACCGAGCTCGACGACATCGTCTACGCACCACGAGAGAAAGTCTATCGGTCATTCGCCGACAAGCTCTCTCCCGGCTTTCGCTGGCTCGAGCGACAGGCGGGTCGCCCCTGGGATCGAGTGAGGAGCGAGCTCGCGCGCCGCTTCGACACCCGCACCACCGCGGGCCGGCACTTTCTCTTCGATCACCTGCTCCCCGAGCTCGAGCGGGGACCTTGGGGCTACCGCGTGCGGCGCTTCTACGTCGACCAGCACGGGATCTTGCGCTGCCTGATCCGGCGCCGGAAAAAGAAGCGCTCGAAGGAGAGGCGCTGATGCCGGCCACGACCATCAAGGGTGATCGCGTCCCGATCAAGCTCTGGGCACTGCCCCACGAGGTCGACTCGAACGCGATCAAGCAGCTCAAGGGCATCGCGAGCTTGCCCTGGGTCGCGCATTACGTCGCGGTCATGCCCGACGTGCACCTCGGCAAGGGGGCGACCGTGGGCTCGGTGATCGCGCTGCGAGGCGCGGTGGCTCCCGCCGCGGTCGGGGTCGATATCGGCTGCGGTATGAGCGCGGTGAAGAGCGACCTCCGCGCCGAACACCTCCCTGACCATTTGCGCGGCCTCCGCCTGGCCCTCGAAGACGCGATCCCTGTCGGAGGTGCGCACTACTCCGAACCGGTCTTCAAAGGCTCGAGCCCGGAAATCGCTCACCAGGCAGCCACGCTGTTCTCGCGCTTCTCCGAGCTCGACGCCCACGCGCATCGCTTCCAGCAACGCGCCGCTCTCCAGCTCGGCTCCCTCGGCGGCGGCAACCACTTCATCGAGGTGTGCCTCGATACGGCAGGATTCGTCTGGCTGATGCTGCACTCGGGGAGCCGTCACATCGGCGCCGAGCTCGCGGAGCGGCACATGACCGCGGCGCGAAAGCTGTTCCACAATCAGGAGCTGCCCGACCCCGACCTGGCGGTGTTCCTGGCCGGGACGCCTGCTTTCGACGCCTACCGGCGCGATCTCGGTTGGGCTCAAAAGTACGCTCGTCTCAATCGCGAGGTCATGCTCGAGCGCGCACAGCGGGTGCTGCGGGAGCACTTCCAAGAGATCTCCTTCGAGGATCCGATCTCGTGTCACCACAACTACGTCGCCGAGGAGACTCACTTCGGCGAAGAGCTCCTGGTCACGCGGAAGGGCGCCATCCGCGCCGGGCTCGGCGAGCTCGGGATCATCCCGGGCTCGATGGGGACCAAGTCCTACATCGTTCGCGGTCTCGGTAACCCGCACTCGTTCGAGTCGGCGTCTCACGGCGCCGGAAGACGGATGAGCCGAAATCAGGCTCGGCAGCGCTACAGCGTGCGCGACCTCGAGCTCCAGACCAAGGGGGTCGAGTGCCGAAAGGATCGCGGCGTGCTCGACGAAGCACCGAAGGCCTACAAGAACATCGACCGGGTGATGGAGCAGCAAGCGGATCTCGTCGAGGTCGTGGCCGAGCTCAAGCAGGTGGTCTGCGTGAAGGGCTAACCTACAGGGTGGTTCGCCAGCACACCTTCGAGGAAGCGCTCTCTTACGCCGGCGGGTCTCTGATACGTTCGGAGATCCATGACTCGCGCTTTGAGTGCCAAGAGCCCGCTCCGGGCTTCGCTCACCTCGTTGCTTCTCTCTCTCGCGTCGAGCTCCGCTCACGCCGCCGTCACTCAGCCGGACGGCACGGTGATGCCGCTCGAAGGCCCGAACGACGAGGTCTCGCTGCAAGCGCTGTTCGATTTCAAAGAAGGTGAGGGCGTGATGGACGCGATCGCGGATGCCGACATCGCCCCGGCCACCTTCAAGCCGCTCTGCGATTTCACGGCGCAGCTCCTCCTGCACGAGACCGGGGACAAGTCCGGGATCGGTTGGTACAACGTGCCCGAGGGTGACGTCGGCCCGACCACGGTATGCGCGGATCCCGCGGGCGACACCTGCACTCAGAGCGACATCTTCCTGATCATTCCGGGGAACACGCCGGAGCCGCCGTTCGGTATCGCCAACGATCCGCTGAGCCATCCCGGCGAGATCTTCACCGGCGCGGACATCGCGAGCAGCAAGTACTACGCCGGCGGCGAGATCGGCTTCGTGCTGCTCACGAGCCAGAAGCACTACTCGGAGACGCGCCTGAACCCCGTGTGTACGGACGCGGAGAAGTGCAACGAGGGCGAGCACTGGATCCCGACCATCATCTACAAGTCGAAGACCATGCCTCAGAGCTACTACATGTGCTCGGAGGACCAGCAGGTCGGGGCCAACGGCGTGTGGGGCGGGAACGACGGCGACTTCAACGACTACGTCATCCTCTTCAGCGGGCTCGTGTGCTCGGGCTCCGGCGAAGCTTGCGACACGGGCGAGCCCGGGATCTGCGCGGCGGGTCTCACCGACTGCGCGGACGCGAACGGTGAGAGTGAGTGCAAGCCCGTTCACGAGCCGGGCGAGGAGACCTGTAACGCCGTCGACGACGACTGCGACGGTGAGATCGACGACGGCGACCTGTGTAAGAAAGGCGAGATCTGCGATCGTGGGCGCTGCGTGCCGACCTGCCTCGGCGGTGAGTTCCCCTGCACCACCGGCTTCGTGTGCACGAGCGCGGGAGTCTGCGTCGAGAAGGCGTGCGCGGACGTCGAGTGCGACGAGGGCGAGATCTGCGACGACGGCGAGTGCAAGGGCGCGTGCGACGACATCGTCTGTCCTCACTCTCAGGTTTGCTTCAAGGGCGCCTGCATCGACCCGTGCGACGGCGTGGAGTGCGGCGAAGGCTTGGTCTGCAACGGCGGCGCGTGCCTGGTCGCCTGTGGTTGTCAGGGCTGCGAAGAGGGAGTCTGCGACACCGGCACCGGCCTCTGTGTCGACGAAGGTTGCGATGGCAAGGAATGCGCCGAAGGCACCCACTGCAAAGCCGGCGAGTGTGTCGACGACTGCGACGGCGCGGTCTGCCCCGGCGGCGCCGAGTGCATCGCCGGCTCGTGCATGGAGCCTCGAGGCGCTGGCGGCGAAGGTAGCGGCGGCGAGGACAGCGGCGGCGTGATCGTGATCCCCGGCAGCGGCGGCTACGGCGGCACCACGAGCGGCAGCGGCGCGACGGGCGGCGACGACGACTCGAGCGGCGGCGCGCTGGGGGGCGGCGACTCCGCTTCCGAAGAGGAAGATTCCGGCTGTGGCTGCCGCACGCCAGGGCGTGGAGCGGCGCACGGCGGCGCGGCGTTCGCGCTGGTCTCGCTCGCGCTCGCCTTCCTCGAGCGGCGACGCGGCGTGCGCAAACTCCACCACTGACAGCGACTCGATCCGTGTCGATGCTCTCTCCCGCGATCCGAAAGGGTCGCGGGAGGAGCTTCATGGTCCGCGTCGGTCTCTCGGTTCGTCTCGTCGCCAAGCCCGGGAAGGAAGACGAGGTTGCTTCGTTTCTCGCGAGCGCCTTACCGCTGGCTAGAAGCGAGTCGGGCACGGTGGTGTGGTTCGCGATTCGCTTCAATCAGCGCGAGTTCGGGATCTTCGATGCTTTCGCCAACGATGACGGACGCAAGACTCACCTCGAAGGCCCCATCGCTGCCGCGCTGATGTCCAAGGCTTCGGAGCTCTTCGCCGAGCCGCCGCGCATCGAGGAGGTGGACGTGCTCGCCTCGAAGCTCACCGGCTGAGCCAGCCGCTCAGCGACGGCGCTTCGCGCGCCTCCGCGGTGAGCGCTGGTTCGCCGTGCGACGCACCGCCACGACCTCCGCCTGACTGACCTCCGAGAGGAGCTCGTCTTCCGGCGCCGTTTCCCCCTCGAGCTCCCAGAGGGCTCTCCGAACCGCACCACGAATGAAGTCGGAGCGCCCCCGCGAGCTGTCCGCGGCGACCTGTTCGAGGCGCCTGAAGGTTTGCTCGTCGAACTCCACCACGACCTTCCTCATAGGGGAGATAGTACAGATCTCTCCCCTAAAGGAGTAGGATCGCTCAGCACCAGCGCACGCGCACCTTGTACGTCAGCTTGGTTTTGCCTCGCTTTTGGACCGGCACGTCGAAGGTGATGGTGTTCGCGTCCTCGCGCGACGCAGGGTGGCTCGAATTCACCACCGTCCACTCGCCCCCGGTGGGTTCTTCCACGCGGACGGAGACGTTTTCGTCCTTGTGGTTCCGGAGCTCGATCTCCCAGGAGCTCTCCGAGCCGCAGCTCCCGAGCGCCGTCCACTCCATCTGCTTGCGTTCCGCCACGACGTCGAAGGCGTCACCGAGCTTCACGCTCACCTTCTCGTCGCGCGGCGTGTGATCGATCGAGTCCTCACCGACGAACTGGCGCGCGCCGCCCTTGTCCGCCTTGTAGACGCGCACCACACCCTTCGGTAGCGGCATGCCGAGGCGGTTCTTCTCGCTGTTCTGAAAATCGAGGAAGACGCCCACCTTCACGATGTTCGGGTTGCGCCCGTACTGGCTCCGGAACCAATACGGCTGGCTCTTCAAGACGAGCTTCTTCTCGACGCCGAGGCCGTTCGAGTCGAGCAGGGTGACCTGCTTCTGCTCGTTGTTCAGCACCGTGGTCGGGCGCCCGAGCGTGTAGAGGTGATACTCGAGCAGGCTCTCTTCGCGGAACCCCGCGTCGGCGGAGTAGGCAGCCCCAGCGGACTTGTATGCGCGATTCACCTGCACTTCTTGTCGCTGCCGGTTCACGTCGCCCGCCACGAGCTTGAGCTCCGCGTCCTGATAGCTCGTGCCGGTGTTGTTCGAGAGCGTGACCCAGCCCGTCAAATCCGCCTTCTTTTCAGCGGCGTCGAGCACGAGCACGTAGTCCGCCTTCCAGTTCATCTCGTTCGCGAGGTACGTGACCTCCACGCTCTGCTTGGGCTCCTGGCTGTCGAGCAACCACACGAGCGTCGGCTTCGCGATCAGGTTCGGCGGGAGCTCCTTGAAAGCGAGCCGCCCGGGGTAGCCGAAGGTGAGCTCACCGTCGATCTCGTACACGGGGTCGCCCGCGGTGCTGAGGAGCTTGGCGTCGACGACCGTCTCCTTGGCGGTCGCCTCGTGGTAGCGGTAGAGGCGCACGTTCCGGCCGACGTACTTCTCGATCAGCGTCTGCGGCGTGAGCAGATCGAAGCGGTAGTTCTGCTCGAGCACGTTCAGCTTGCCTGCTCCACCCAGAGACTGAATCGCGACGGTCTCGGGCTGGATGGTCGCGGCCACGTCACGCACCTCGAGCGCCACGCGCCCCTTGCCGAGATCGGCGAGGTCGCGCACCTCACGCACCAGCGCGAAGTTGCCGTTGTAGACGGTGATCGAGACCTTCTTGCGATCGCTCTCCGTCGACACCTTGGTCGCCGCTGCAGGCTTCGCCGCGGGCGCGGGCGCTACCTGGGCGGACGCGCTGCTCGCGCCGAGCAGGCCGAGGGCGGTCACGAAGGCGGAGAGGCTGGTACGCAGGCGCTTGATCGATGAAGTCATGGTCGTTTCGAGGGTTCGGACAGAAGAAGGATCAGAAAAGGAACTTGCGGGAGACGACATCAGCACCACCTCACTCGCAGGCGATACGTGACGAGCGTCGAGCCACGCGCGGGCACGGTCACGTTGAATTTGAAGCTCTTCGCGTCTTCACGCTTGGCGGGGTGGCTGCTGTCGACGACCTCCCAGTCGCCGTTCGCGGGCTCGACGATCTCGACGTCCTGGACCGCGTCCTTGGCGTTCGAGATCTTGATCTCCCAGGTGCTCTCGCTGCCGCACGAGCCGAGCGTGCGCCAGGTCATCTGCTTGCGATCCGCGAGCACGTCGAAGGCCTCCCCGAGCTTGATCTCGATCTCCTCGTCGCGCGGCGTGTGGTCGATGGCGTCTTCACCCACGAACTGGCGCGAGCCACCCTGGTCCGCCTTGTACACGCGCACCACGCCCTTCGGCAGCGGCTGACCGAGCCCCTGCTTCTCGCTGTTGGTGAGCTTCACGTACACGCCGAACTTCTGCTTCGGCGGCAGCGTCCCGACCTGGTTCCGGAAGTACCACTCCTCTCCACGGAGTGAGAGGATCTTCTTTATCCCGATGCCTTGCGCGTCGAGCAGGCGCACCTGCTTTCGCTCTTTGTCGAGCAGGTCCGTGTTTCGCTGGAGCGAGTACAGGTGGTACTCGAAGAGCGACTCCTGCTTGAACTGGGGGGCCGGCGCCGCCATGGGCATGGCCTCCTCCATCATGACGGGCGCCATGGGAGGAGGCGGCGGGGCGACGCGCTGCACGTCACCGGCCACGAGCTTGAGCTCGGCGTTCTCGTAGCTGGTGCCGGTGTTGTTCTCGAGCGTGACCCAGCCCGCCAGATCACCCTGTTTGTCGTCGGGTGAGAGCAGGAGCACGTAGTCTGCCTTCCAGCCGAGGTTCCGCGTGAGGTAGGTCACCTCTAGCTTCTGCTTCGCGGCCCCACTCGAAAGCAGCCAGACCAAGGTCGGCTTGGGGAGCAGGTTCGGCGGCACCTCCGGGAACAGGAAACGACCGCCGTAGTTCGTGACGATCTCGCCGTCGATCTTGAGGACCGGCCCGCCTTCGATGGCGATGAGCTCCGCGTCCTTGATCTCGTCGGTGCCGAGCTTCTGGTTGTAGCGCGCGACCCGGAGCTTCTTGCCGACGTACTTCTTGAGCAGCGTCTCCGGGCTCAGGAGGTCGTAGCGGTAATTCTGCTCGAGCACGCTGAGACCAGCGGGATCGGTCAGGCTCTTGATCTGAACCGTCTCGGGTTCGATGTGGGCCGACACGTCCGCGTACGCGAGCTCGACCCGGCCTTCGCCCAGGGCAACGCTGCGCTCCTCGCGGACGAGGCCGAAGTTGTCGTTGTAGATGGTGACCGCCACTCGCTCTCTCGAGCTCGCCTGGGACGAGCTCTTGGTCGCGGGGCCGTCGGTTTCGGGGGCCTTCGCCGGCGTTCCGCCGCAAGCGAGGGCCAAGAGAAGGGCACTCGCGCACAAGGTCCGCGAGGCAATCGGCTTGGTTTTGATCATCGAGACTCGTCCTCGAAAACGTGGGGCAGCTTCACCCCTTACAGTTCGCGATTCAGGCCGGCAACGCGGGCCCGTTCCGTTTCAGCACGGCTGTCCGAGCGACTTTGCCCGAATTCGCCGTCGGCCAAGTGGCCGTATGGTATTGATGCGCCGCCTTGACCGCACGCAGCGCGCTTCACCACGCCCGACGCATCATCATCAAGATCGGGTCGCGTACCCTGACCACCGACGCCGACCTGATCCCGCGCCTCGCGCGTCAGATCGCCGGGCTCACGAGCTCGAAGCGCTCGTTCGTGATCGTGTCGAGCGGGGCCATCGCGATCGGCTACTCCCGGCTCGGCTACAAGACGCGACCGAAGGAGGTCGCTCGACTCCAGGCTGCAGCCGCGGCGGGGCAAAGCGTCCTGATGCGCCGTTGGGACGAGGCCTTTCACGCCGAGGGACTTACCGTCGCGCAGGTCCTCCTCACGCACGCCGACTTGGCGGATCGCGAACGGCTGAACAATGCCCGGGACGCGCTCGCGGCGCTGCTCGAGGCCGGCGCCGTCCCCATCATCAACGAGAACGACACCGTCGCGACGGAGGAGATCCGGTTCGGAGACAACGACCAGCTCTCGGCGATGGTGGTCCCGCTCATCGGTTGCGACTTGCTCGTCCTCCTCACCGACGTCGAGGGAGTGCTGGACGGGGAGGGAGTCCGCATCCCGATCATGGCGCCCGACCAACAGGTGCTCACCCGAGCAGGTAACTCGGATCGCATCGGCTCAGGCGGCATCACGAGCAAGGTGGAGTCGGCGCGCCGCGCCAGCCGCTCCGGGGCCAATGTGGTGATCGCGCCCGCTTCGCACCCCTCCATCATCACGGAGCTCGTCTCCGGAGCGGACGTCGGGACGCTCTTTCCTCGCGTGGGCTTGCCCCTTCGAGCCAGAAAGCACTGGATCGCCTTCACGCTGCGCCCGCGGGGCACGTTGATCCTCGACGACGGGGCGGTCAGAGCGCTCGCCGCCGGCAAGAACAGTCTCTTGCCCATCGGAGTGCTCGGCGTGCGCGGCCAGTTCAACCCCGGTGACGCGGTGCGCTTGGTCGCCATCGACGGCACTGAAATCGGGCGTGGCTTGACTCGCCTCGGCGCGCTCGACGTCGCGCGCTCCGCCGGGAAAAAAGGCGCCGAGCTCGAGAACGTTTTCGGCAACGGTGGCTCGGACGCCGTCGTCGTGCACAAAGACGATCTGGTCGTCCAACCCTGATCGTCGGCGCTCGCGTTTCACGAGGAGCTACGACGAAACGATCGAGCGACTCGCGTCCTCACCCTGCGTTGTAGGGAAATCGACCACCTAGCGCAAAGCAACTGCCGTATCGCTCTAGGCGAGTGATGTGGGATTTGAGAAAGTAGCTCTCCGACCAAGCCACACACTAGTCGTGTGTCGGAACTTCAGAAGACGGCGGTTGTCGGGAGTTGAGTCGACGCATGCAGCAGCCTATGGCGGCGGGCCGGAGCGGAATGGTCCCAACGATTCGGTGCAGGCGGGGGTCTGTTTTTCGGCACCTTTCCTTATCGATATCGGCGTTGAGCCTACTTTTGACCTCGGCGAGCGGGTGCGCGCGCTTCGGGAAGAAAGCCAAAGGCTCCGAAGGAGTGGCGCAGCCCGCGGCATTTCGCGAAGCCGAGGAGCGGGACGAGCCCGATGTTCAGCCGATCGCCCTCGCCCAGGACGATGACTTCATCGTCCGGGTCGTGGCCGGCACCGTCACCTGCTCCGGCGCGTTGATCCAGGAAAACCAGGTGTTGACCGCTCACCACTGCGTCGCCAAGCGCGGAAAGAGCGGAGAAATGCTGAGCCATGACGTGCGTCCCGAGACGGTGCGGGTCGAGCTCGGCGGCGATCACTTCGCCTGGGGAGAGGTCGGAGTGAAAGCCATCCTCACCCCCCCTTGCGGTCACGCAGCGGGAGAGGGCGACATCGCGATCCTCGTCCTCGAGCGAACGCTGGTCGGCGTGCCTACGCGCGCTCCTCGCCTCGACTCGCCGCCAGTCGCGGGAGAACCCATCGAACCCGTGGGGTTCGGTCGCTGCGTCTACTCGAGCAACGTCATCCGTCGCTCCCTCCGCAAGGGTGGAGAGGTGGACAAGCTGATGCCGTCCCGCTTCCAGCTCCTCGCGAACATCTGCCCGGGTGATTCCGGGGGCCCCGCGCTCGACGCCCGCACCGGTGAGATCGTGGGCGTCATCTCGGCGAGCGTGATGGATTCGAACGAGGCCACGGTCGGCCGCTCGGAGTTCACGCGCCTCGACGCGTGGCGTTCGCTGTTCGCTCAGGCGCAGCTGGTTTCGGAGGGCCTCAGCCCGACCGAACTCCCGCCCCTCGAGTGCAGTTCGCACTGAACGTCCGCGTTTGGTAGCCTGACCTGATGAGGGCCGTTGCCCGCGCGCTGCTCTGGATCGTCGGTACCCTCGCCGTCCTGATCGGGCTCGCGCGCGCAGTCGCCATCCGCTGGTGGCAGATTCCAAGCGACGACGTCTACTTGAGCGCTTCGCTGGCTCCGACCCTCCAGGGCGGCGACACCATCCTCCTGTGGAGGCTGACGAAGCCCGATCTCGGGGATCTCGTCATGTGCCCCGAACCCAAGCACCCGGAGCGCGTCGTCATCGGACGCATTGCTGCCGAGGGTGGCCAGACGATTCGCGTCGAGGGGACGCGTGTCACCGTCGACGGCAAATCCCTTCCCGTCGAGTCGAGCTGCCTCGAGGATTCGTTCGTCACGAGCGACCCCCAAACCGGCATTTCGCAGGAGCAGCGTTGTCAGCTCGAGGTCATGGGGGGGAGAACGCACCCTCGCGGTTCGGCGTCGGGTCCCACCGCGCCCCTCCCCGTAGAGGCGACGGTACCCGAAGACATGGTCTACCTCGTGAGCGACAACCGTCAGTTCCCGTACGACTCGCGAGACTACGGCCCGGTCGACCGCGTGCTCTGCAGCGAGACCGTCGTGTTTCGGCTCGTGGGCGCGAAGGGCTTCGGTGATAGCGCGACTCGCTTCACTGCGACCCGGTAGACAAAAAAGCTCGATTGCAAACGTTCAGCAACTCTTGACCGACGGGGACGCCCCTCGTACGTTGGCCGGACGTCGGATGGCTCTCGACAAGTTCGAGGTGGGCATCGCGTGCGGCCGATGCGATGCGTTCTCGGCCATGGGAGCAGCGACCTGTCTCTCCTGCGGCAACGCGCTGGGCCTTTTTTCGACCGGTCAGCCAATCCGAGTTGCCCCGGTTCGCGAAAGCGTCGCCGAGGAATCGCATTCCCTCAGCGTCGAAACTAGTGTTCGCTTGGCGACTGCCCCCGAACCGCAAGAAGATGCGGGGGCAAGTAGTCGCCCTGAGGAGAAGCCGATGGACCAAGCCAGGTACTACGTCTGCGAGTCGTGCATGACCCCCGTGCCGAGCGGGCACAAGTTCTGTGGACGTTGCGGGAGCCCGGTTCCCGAATCGATCCTCACCCTGCACGCGAGCTTCTACAGCGACATGCAGGATCCGGCGAAGGCTCGGCTGATCCTGATCCGCGGCGAAGGGATGGACGGGCTCTCCTATCATCTCAAAGCGGATCAACACCTCGTCGGGCGCGCCGGTCAGGTCGAGTTCCCCGACGATCCGTTCGTCTCGCCCAAGCACGCGAATTTCTTCTACCGAGACGATCGCCTCGTCGTGCGCGACGAAGGTTCGCTCAACGGCGTCTACTTCCGCATCCGCGGCACGGTCGAGATCGTCCCTGGCGACACCTTCCTTGCCGGCGAGCAGGTGTTCCGCCTCGATCCGACTCCGCGCGCCTCCGACGGCGCCGAAGCCGACGGCACTTACTTCTACTCTTCGCCGAAGTACCCGAGCGCCTTCCGCTTGAACCAGGTGCTCGAAGGCGGCGCGATCGGCATGACCGTGTGCGCCCGCGGCTCGACGCTCCAGATCGGGCGTGAAGACGGTGACCTGAACTTCCCGGGCGACCTCTTCATGTCCGCGAAGCACTGCACGGTGGAGGAGCGCGAGGGGAAGTACTTCCTCACCGACCTCGACAGCCGCAACGGCACCTACGTGCGCATCAAGGCGGAGAAGGCCCTCGCCCACGGCGACTACGTCTTCATCGGTCGACGCCTCCTGCGCGTCGAGATGAACTCGAACTGACCGGCAAAAGCGCGAGCCGAGCGGCCTTCGGAAGGGTCGCTCGGCTCGGTTTCGAAACCGACGCTCAGCGACGCCGACGGCGGCGGCGCTTACCGCCGTTGCCCGCGGCCGGTGCCGCGCTGACCACGGCGCTCTCGAGCTCGCCTTCCGGGGCAGCGGCGCTCTCGCCCGAGTCTTCGTTGCCGTGCGCGGCGGCGTAGAGATCCGCCACCTCCGCCGCGAGCGGGTACAGGTTCGTGCGCGCGAAGCGTCCCACTCGCCCGGTCTGGAGACGCGGGAGGATCGCTCCGATGCGGCGCACCGGCTCCGCGATGCGCCGGGGCACGTTGAGGCGATCCACGATCGTGTCGAGGAACTCCACCGCGGACTCGACGCGGTCTTTCTGGCCGGCGCACGCCTCGAGCAGCGGTTCGAGCAGGAGCGCCGCGACCATGACGATGTCGTCCGGCGGGCCGTCGCTCGAGCGAGTCCGCGCGTCCACCTCGGAGAGCAGCCGCCAGACCGCGGCGTCTTCCTCGTCGCGATCGGCGAGGTACGTCGAGAGCTCGGGCAAGAGGATGTCGAGCACGCCCGTCTCCCACGCGAGCCAGATCGAGCGATGCGCGGCCCCTCCGCGGAGCAGGCGCAGCACCTCTTCGAACAGGCGGGGACGCGCGGCGCGGCGGAGCGCTCCGCGACAGAGCACGATGGCGTCGTAAACCTCGGGAGATATCCCGAAATCGATGCGCGCGCTGAACTTGATCGCGCGCAGGATCCGCACGGGGTCCTCCTGGAAGCGCACGACCGGATCGCCGATGGTGTGAACGGTCCGGCGCTCGATGTCCGGCATGCCGCCGACCCAGTCGATCACCACCCGGCGCTCGAGATCGTAAAAGAGCCCGTTGATGGTGAAGTCGCGGCGCGCGGCGTCCTCGTCGGCGTCGCCGAAGACGTTGTCGTTCTTGATCAGGAGATCGCTCGCGCCGGACTCGTCCTCGGCCTGGGGCGCGCGACGGAAGGTCGCGGTCTCGATGACCTTGCCTCCCCCGAACAGCACGTGAACGAGCTTGAAGCGCCGGCCGATGATGCGGGAGTTGCGGAACAGGCGCCGCACGTCGTCGGGTCGCGCGCTCGTCGCCACGTCGAAGTCCTTCGGCGAGCGCCCGACGAGCAGGTCGCGGACACAGCCCCCGACCAGGTACGCCTCGTACCCGTGGCGTGAAAGCCGCCGCACCACCTTGGCCGCGTCGGGGTCGATTCGCCCCTCCTCGAACTCGACCGGATACACGACCGGCTCGGTGTCGAACGAAGCCTCCCCCGAAGACTCTTCATCGAGCTCGTACGGCTCGTCGTCGGACACCTGCTCCTCCAAATCGAGCTCGGTTTCCGTGGCCGCGTCGTCGGAAGCCATGGAAGGCATGGGTGAGGGGGTCTTCTCTACCCTAACTAGCACACGCCTTGTGTCCATCAGCGGCGGGATCGGCCATTTTCGACCGAGCGGAAAGGGCTCCGTGCTCGGGCCGGCGCCGGGGCGCTCCCCAAGCGTCGAAGCGCCGAGCAAATCGCTCCTTCGGAGCAGGGGCCCACTCGGCCCCCGTGAGGCGGCCAGGGTGGACCTGCGAAGGAACGGCCAGCCCGAACGTCCGGTCCCGGCTGGGCCAGGAGGGCTCCTGCGAGGTCGGACTCCCGCTCTGGCTCGCGCTCCGAGGCGGGGGCCGCGAGGACGAGTCCCGGCTCGAGCCCGACCCGTTGCACCGGGCTCCCGTCCGGCAGGGTGTAGAGAAGCGTGGTCAGCCGGAGCAAGCCAGCCCCGGCCGCATCGTCGAAATACTCCTGAACGCAGCCCTTCCCGAAGGTCCGGGTCCCGACCGCCTGGCCTCGACCGTAGCGCTCGAGGGCGCCCGCGATCATTTCGGCCGCGCTCGCGGTCCGACCATCGACGAGCGCCGCGACGGGGCCGTCGTAGCGATTCGATCGCTTCGGGAGCGACGCCCGCAGGACCTCGACCACGCGGCCGCGGTTGATCAGCGGAAAGACCGGCGCGCCGGGCAAGAAGATGCCGAGCGCCTGGCACGCTCCGTCGGTCGACCCGCCGCCGTTGCCCCTCAGGTCGAGCAGCATCCCTAGCGGGTCCGGCCCCTCGTCGAGCTCTCGGACCACGCGGGCCAAGTCCGACCCGAGCTCGTCCGGCACGTCGGGGATGTGAACGACGACCACGCTGCCCGAGCCGTAAGCGACGTGATCGACCTCGAGCCCTCCGGCCTCATCGGAGTCGGGCTCCTCGGTCAGCGCGACCACTACGGTCTCCGGTCGTTCGTGCCCCTGCCGGAGGACCACCACTCGCTTGAGGAGCGCCTCCGAGTCGGCCCCGGAGCGCGCGAGCTGGTCGACGTGCTCGATGCTGAGACCCGCCGTCGGCAGGTCGTCTACGGAGAGGACGAGATCGTCGAGCTCGAGCGGCGGAGCAGGCGCGTCGATCACTCGCAGCCCGACCGGGGTTCGGAGCGCGTCGCTCCAGAGCCTCGGCCCGGTGTCGAGCGTCGGATCGTCCGCGTAGAGCGCGGCTGCCTCGTCCTGGGGCACCCACTCGCCGTGAGGATCGATCGTCGCGACGTAGGCGCGAACGCTCGCGACGAGCACCGCTCGCTCCCAGCCCGCGGCGCCCACCTCCGGGAAGTAGCGTTCGCGAGCGGCGTCCGCGAGATCGCGACCTCCAGGGAACGCTCGTTCGAAGCTCCCCACGCGCCGACCGAGCTCACGAGCGAGCTCGCGCGCCGGCAGCGTGACCGGATCGTCTTCGAAGATGCTGTCCGCCGCGATCTCGTAGGCGCTGCGCGGTGACAGAGGCTCGGCGCCGTCGCGCGACTCGTCGAAGAGGCGCGCGGTCTCGCTCACCCAAGCGTCGAGCGTGACCCCGACGCTCTGCGCCTCCTCGCAGCGCCCGTCGCGGCGCTCGAGCTCGCGACGCAGGTGCGACGCGCGCTCGTAGACGAGCGCGTTCGCGGGCGTATCCGGCGCCGCCGACCAGAGCCCGTGCGGATCCAGCCACCCCACCGCGAGCTCCGCGAAGAGCTCGTCGTCGATCTCACCGGCTGGCTCCGCCAGGCGCTCGCGCGCCTGCGCCACGACGACGCGCGCCTGCTCGCAGGAGATGGCTCGCCCATCGTTGGGCCGGCGCTCTGGAATGGCCTCCGCGGCTTCGATAGCCGTGGCCGGGAGCGACATGCTCGGCAGCGGCTCGCGCTCGGTCCCGAGCACGAACGCGACACCCGACACTCCCGCCGCGAACAGAACGAGGAGCCGGAGCCGCACGGTCACGCGCCCGATCGAAGTACCGGCGGCGCCCGGGCGCAAGTCGGAGCAAAGCGAGCTATGGTGCCCGCGTGAAGGTCGACGCCCTGGTGTTACTCGGATGCCGCGTGGACGGGCTCGGGCGGCCGTCGGCTCCCGCGCGCCGCCGGGCCGAGCGCACCGCGGCGGCTTATCGCGATCTCGCGCCTTCCTTCGTGATCGCGAGCGGCGGGCGCCGCTGGGACGGCATGTTGGAGGCCGACGCGCTCGGGCAGATCCTCGTTTCACTCGGGGTCGACGAGAACGCGATCGTGCGCGAGCGCGAATCCCTCACCACGCGCGAAAACGCGCGCTACTCCGCGCGGCTCCTGCGCGAGCGCGGGGTCTCCGAGGTCGGCGTGGTGACCTGCGACTGGCACCTCGCGCGCGCCCTCGAGTGCTTTCGCCGCGAAGGCGTGCAGGCGGAGGGGATCCCCGCCGCGTCACCACCGGTCTCGCCCTTCGAGCGCCGCGTCCGCTCCGTGCGCGAGCGGCTCGCGCTCCGCCTGGAAGGCAGGGTAGCGAGCGCGATCACGCGCGCGTGGAGGTCGCGCTGAAGTCCGTCGCGTGTGCTCTGCTCGTCGCGCTCGGTGCCTGCAGCTCCTCGGCGCCCACGGGGCAAGCCACGCCGAGCTCGTCGGCGTCAGGTGCCAGAGCCCCCGCCGCCGGCAGCCCCGCGCCCGCGCGCGTCGCCGTGCTCCTGTCCGCCGAGCAGCGGCGAGACAGCCGAGCCGTCAGCGACGACGACCTCTCCCAGCGCGACGTCCGCGTGCGGCGCGCTGCAGCTCGAGCCCTGTCACGGATCGCGGATCGGCGCTCGCGCGAACCGCTCTCGCGCTTGCTCGCGGACGAAGATCCCGAGGTCATGGCGTTCGCCGCCTACGGTCTCGGCTACGGCTGTCGCGACGCCGAGCCGGACCTCGTGCGCGCGCTCACCGCGCGAGCCGCCTCGCTCGTCGCGCGCGCCGCGCCGCTCGCGGACGCCGAGCTCACGCCGCTCCCGGCCATCGCGGACGCGCTCGGTCGCTGCGGCAGCGCCGACGCCGAGCGCACCTTGCGCGCCTGGCTCGGGCTGGATCGCGACGCGGCGGAAGCGGCCGCGGTGGCGCTCGGCCGCATCGGCTCTCGCAAGGGGCGCCTCGACGACGCGACCCTCGTCGCGCTGCTCGACGCCGCGGCCAGGCCGAACGGCCTCGACCAGGCGCTCTTTGCCTTCACGCGGCTGTCGGGCCTCGGGCCCTCCGTGCGCTCGCGGCTGCTCGACGTCGCGACGAAGGAGCTCGACTCCACGGGGCCCAAGGCGGCGCTCGCCTTGCGCGCTCTCCCGGCCGCGGGTGACGAGGCCGCGCCGCTGCTCGGTCGAGCGCTCGCCGATGCGCGCGTCGCGAGCGCGTCGCGCGCCGAAGCCGCGCGGAGCCTCGCGCGCCTGGGCGATCCGGGCCAGGCGGCGCTCCGGAACGCGCTCGCCGCGTTTCCGCCGAGCCCGGCGCTCAAGGGGCCCGACTACGCCGTCCTCTCCGCCCTGCTCGCCGCGCTCGCTCCTCCTCTCGAAAAGAGCGCTGAAATTTTGGCGCGGCTCGCGACGCTCGAGCTGCCCGAAGACGCGATCCTCCGCCGCCACGCGATCGCGATCCGTTGCCGCGCCGCAGCGCTGCTCGCCGACAAGGCCACGGCGAGCAAGAACCTCGTCGCGTGCGATCCGAACCCGGAGGGCCGCGAGGGAGGTCTCGCGGTGCTCTCCGTGCTCGACCGCGGCAAGCTCGAAGGCGCGCGCTACCGGCGCTACGAGAAGCTCCTCTCCGGGGACGATCCGGTCGTCCGCGAGCGCGCCCTCCGCCTGCTCGGCGGTCACCCCGAGGCGCCTCACCCGGCCGAGCTCCTCGCGCGGGCGCTCGACCGCAAGACCCCGGGCGACACCGCGGCGGCCGCCGAGACGCTCGCCAAGTACCCGGAGCGCGGCGGCGCGCCGGAGAAGGCGCTCATCGAGTCGCTGACGCGCGCCTTCGACCAAGGCGGTGACGCGCTCGGCCTGGAAGCGCGCGCCGCGCTCCTCGACGCCGCCGCGGCGCTCCAGCTCCTCGGCTTCAAGGGCCGGCTCGAAGCGCAATGCAAGAGCCCCTGGCCCGCGCTGCGACAGCACGCCGAGAACGGGCTCAAGCTGCTCGGTGAACGCGAGCGCGCGTGCAACGACTTCACCCCGCCGAGCGAGCCCGCCGCCGAGCTCGCTCACCTGGTCACGGAGCGCGCGACGCTCGAGCTCGAGACCGACGTCGGACCGCTCCGGCTGACGCTCGATCCGCGCTTCGCCCCGGTCGCGGTCACCCGCTTCGTGGAGCTCGCTCGCGAAGGCTTCTACGACGGCACGGCGTTCCACCGCGTGGTGCCCGGCTTCGTGGTCCAATTCGGCGACCCGACCGGTACCGGCTACGGCGGCTCCCCGCGTCCGCCGTTGCGCTGCGAGACCTCGCCCCAGCCGTTCCAGAAGCTCTCGGTCGGGGTGGCCCTGGCTGGTCGAGACACGGGAAATAGCCAGCTCTTCGTGACTCTGGGCCGCTTCCCTCACCTCGACGGCGAGTACACTCTGGTCGGCGAAGCGGAAGGCCCTTGGGACAGCGCGACCGAGGGTGACGTCATCCGCAAAGTGCGAGTAAATGCCTCGCGCTGAGGACTCATGCTGCTCGCGGTCGACATCGGAAACACGAACATCGTCTTCGGCCTCTACCAGGGCGCGAAGCTCGCTCACACGTTTCGGGTCTCGACCGACCGCTCCCGCACCGAAGACGAGTACGGCGTGCAGCTGCGCGCCCTCTTTTCACTGCACGCGCTCGAGGCCACCACCGTTCGCGCTTGCATCATCGCGAGCGTGGTGCCGCCGCTCACGAACGTGCTCACGCAAGCCATCCGCACCGCCTTCGCGCGCGAGCCGCTGGTCGTCGGACCAGGGCTCAAGACCGGCATGCCCGTCTTGTACGAGAACCCGCACGAGGTCGGCGCCGATCGCGTCGTCAACGGCGTGGCCGCGTACGAGCGCGTGAAGCGCGGCGTCATCGTGGTCGATTTCGGCACGGCCACGACCTTCGACTGCATTACGCCGAAGGGTGAGTACCTGGGCGGCGTCATCGTGCCCGGCGTGCAGGTCGCCCTGGACGGGCTGCTCGGGCGCGCGGCCAAGCTCAAGCCGATCGAGATCGCCGAGCCCCCGCGCGTGCTCGGGCGCAACACCACGCACGCGCTCCAATCCGGCGTGATTCACGGCAACGCGGCCATGGCGGACGGCTTGATCGAGCGACTCGAAGCGGATCTCGGCTTCGACTGCGCGATCATCGCCACGGGCGGGCTCGCACCGCTCGTCGCCCGCCACACCAAGAAGATCAAGGACATCGACCCGAACCTGACGCTCGAGGGGCTGCGCATCATCCACGAGCGCAACGCCGAGACCGAGTCGCGGGCCGAGCGCGGGCGCAAGCGGCCGAAGTCGTGAGCGTGATCTCGAAAGCACCTCTCTGTCTCACTCGCCGAGCGTTGCTGCTCGGGTCACTCGCTGCCGCCTGCCGCGAATCAGGCACGCCGGCTCCGAGCGCGAGCCCGAGCGCGAGCGCCGAGTCGAAGAGCCCGCGCCGCATCGTCTCGCTCGCGCCGGCGCTCACCGATTCGCTGTTCGCGATCGGCGCTGGACCGCGCGTGATCGGCATCAGCGACTACTGCGACTACCCGCCCGAGGCCGTGAAGCTACCGCGCCTCGGGACGAGCCTCACGCCCAACTACGAGGCGATCGCGCGCCTGTCCCCGGATCTCGTGGTGAGCGAGGCGAACGCCGCCGCGCGCCGCAAGGAGCTCGAGGCGCTCGCCCCCACCTTGCTCTTGCCGTGGCTCTCGCTCGACGAGGTGACGCGGAGCCTCACCGAGCTCGGGAAGCGCGTCGGTAACGCCGAGCAGGCGAGCGAGCTCTCCGCGCGGATGAAGAAGCGGCTCGGGGTGCCCGAGCCCGAGACGGGACCACGGGTCCTGTGCGTGCTCGGCTACGAACCGGGCAAGCTCGACGAAGTCTGGTTCGTGCGCTCGAACTCGCTGCATGGCGCGGCGCTCCGCGCGGCCGGAGGGCGCAACGCGGTGAGCGAGGCGGTGCTCGGCAACCCGCGCCTGAGCCTCGAGCGCGTGCTCGAGCTCGATCCCGACGTGATCCTGATCCTGGTCGGGCAGAAGAAGGAGCGGAGCCCCGCGGCGTTCGTCGAAGATTTCCGGCGCTTCTCGAGCCTCTCCGCCGTGAAGAGCGGGCGCGTGCGCGCCGTTGCAGCGCCCGAAGCGTTCGCGAACGGGCCGCGCATCTTGCAGCTCGCGGACCGGCTCGAGCGCGAGCTCCGCGAGGTCGCGCGGTGACGCGCCTCGAGCTCCGGCGGGTCTCGATCGCGGCCGGCAGGCGGCGGCTCCTGTCGCAGCTCGACTTCGAGGTGTCCTCGGGAGAGTTCGTGGCCGTCGTCGGTCCGAACGGCGCCGGAAAGACCACGCTGCTTCGCACCGCGCTCGGGCTCTTGCGACCGGAGAGCGGCGAGGTGCAAATCGACGGCGCGCCGCTCGCGCGCCTGGACGGGCGCACCCGCGCCGCGCGCGTCGCGTGGCTCCCCCAACAACTCACCGCGAGCGAGCCGCTACGGGCCGTCGAGCTCGTGATGGCGGCGCGCTTCCGCTTCGTCGAGCCGGAGAGCAGCGCACGAAAGGCAGCGCTCTCGGCGCTGGCTCGTCTCGAGGCGGACGACCTCGCCGACGCTCGCATCGATCGCGTCTCCGGCGGCGAACGACAGCGCGTCGCGCTCGCCGCGCTCCTCGCTCAAGCGGCGGACCTCCTGCTTCTCGACGAGCCCGCCAATCACCTCGACCCGGCTCATCAGGCGGAGACTTACCGCCTGCTCGGCGAGCTCTGGAGGGAGGGCTTCGGGCTCGTGTGCGTCACGCACGACGTGAACCTGCTCGCTCACTCCGGCGACCCCGAGCGGCTGCGCGTCGTCGGCTTGCGCGCGGGTGAGGTCGCTTTTTCGACGCGCTACGCCGATCCCGATCTCGGCGAAAAGCTCTCTCGGCTGTTCGACGTCGAGATGGCCACGTTCCACTCCGGGTCGCGCCGCTTCATCGTGCCCGAGATCCCCTCGCGATGAAGCTCCGCTTCTGGCTGCTCCTGCTCGGCTCGTTCGCGCTGCTCGCGCTCGCGACGGTCGTGGGCGCTCCGCTCGGCGGCGAGCGCGGCGAGTTCATTTTTTGGCAGCTCCGCCTGCCTCGGGCGCTCGTGGGGGCCCTGGTCGGCTCGACGCTCGCGCTCGCGGGCGCGGCGTTCCAGATCTTGTTCAACAACCCGCTCGCGACGCCGAGCACGATCGGGACCACCGCGGGCGCCACGCTCGGAGCGTTGCTCTCCCTGACGCTCGAGCTCGACGCGCAGGCGAGCCTCCCCGCGAGCGTCGCGTTCGCGTTCGCGGGCGCCCTGATCTCGAGCCTTACCGTGGCGCTCGTCTCCTCCTCCGGGCGCGCCCAGGTGAGCGACGTGCTGCTCGCCGGGATCGCCGTCACGCTCGCCACCAGCGCTCTCGCCACCGGGCTCACCTACGTCGCCGACAGCCGCGCGCTCGTGGCCGCCGCGCGCTGGTCACTCGGGCAACTGCCGCAGGTGGGCTACCGCGGGGTCTGGGTGATCGGGCCCGCGGCGCTCGTGTCCGCGGTGACGCTCCTCGGCGCGGGCCGCGCGCTGCAGAGCTTCACCCTCGGGGAAGAAGTCGCTCACGCGCACGGCGTGTCGGTCCGGCGCCTGCGCCTGTTGGTGCTGCTCGGCGGGTCGCTCGGCGTCGGCGCGTGCGTGGCCTGGTGCGGCCCCATCGCGTTCGTCGGGCTGATCGTGCCGCACCTCGTGCGGCTGGTGCTCGGGGCGAACCCGACCCGCCTCTTGCCGGGCTCGCTCATCGCGGGCGGCGGCTTCCTCGTCGCGTGCGACGCCCTCTCCCGGAGCCTCGTGCCGGGACGAGAGCTACCCGTCGGGGTGGTGACGGCTGCGCTCGGCGCCCCGGCCTTGATCCTGCTCATCGCTCGCAACCGGGCCCGTTGAGGCCAGAGCGCGCGACAGCGACGCGCTCACTTCTCGTAGAGCTGCGCGGCAACCAGGCCGCTTCCCGCCGGAACTTGCAGCACGACTTTGACCGGAGCGGGCAACGGCAGCGCCCACTTGTAGCAGTTCGGCTTGCGGCCGAGCACCGCGTTCGGCCCGGTGTCCATGTCGGTCGCGAGCACGGGCGCGAGACCCGGCAGCGGCGCGACGGCGACGATCTGAACGTTCACCTCCGCCACGGGCGGCAGGCTCGTCGCGACGACCGTGTAGCACTTGTTGGGTTGAAGCTGGACCTGCGTCTCGAGCACGCCGTTGGTCGGGAAATTGCCGACGATCGCGGTGCCGACCGCCTTGGCGCCCGCCACCGTCTCCTTGCGCGCGAGCTCGTTCAGAATCGGCTGCACCACCGCGGCGGCCGTCGCGTCGAGCGGCTGCACCGGCTGCGGCTGCAGACCGGTCTGGGGCTGCCCCGACTCCGTCTGACCGGGCGCGGTCTGACCGGGAGCAGTCTGACCGGGAGCAGTCTGACCGGGAGCGGTCTGACCAGGCGGGGTCTGACCGGGCGGCGCCTGGCCAGGAGGCGTCTGGCCGGGCGGGGTCTGACCAGGCGGCGTCTGGCCAGGAGGCGTCTGGCCCGGCGGAGTTTGCCCCGGCTGGGTCTGGCCCTGCGTGTAACCCGCGGTCGCCGCCCCCTCGGAGTCGCTCTTCTTACAGCCGACGAACGCCGCCGCCGAAACCAACATCCAACCGAGACCGAGTCGTACCCGAGGCAGTTCGCCGATCATGTGTTCCTCCGAGATCGCGTGAGTTGAGCGGCCCCGAGGCTAGTGCTCCGCGCCGAAAACGACAATCATTTCGGCTGCTGGGGCGGAAAACGGCACAGCTTGCCTGGACTCGGTCCGGAGCGAGCGTCAGCCTCGATTCCGGCGCCGGCCCACCCGAGCTGCCAAAACGAGGAACTGAGCTCCCCATCCGCGAGGCGCGCCGCTGTCGCTCGCGAGGCCACGGCTACGACACTGACAGGAGCGGCGAGCCGGCGCGTCCCATTGTTCTGCGCGTTTCAAGTTGCCGCGCTCCTGAAGAGGCCCTGCGCGCCGCTCCGCCTCATCGAGTGAGGGGCCGATTCCCGCGCCGCCCCTGCCGCACGTGCACGCCTCGACGTCACTCGCGCCGAGCGAGATCAGTCCGTACACTCCGAGACACAGCAAGCACCGCTTCACGTCTCGACCTGGCACATCGCTTGCTGCAGACCAAGCATGAAGCTTTCCCTCGCTGCCCTGGCCATTGGCGCCTCTCTCGCCACGAGCGGGCCTGCCCCGGCGGGGGACGGTGCAGGCGCACTTCAAACGAAGGACTGCGTGCGGGCCTGGAGCGAGGCTCGGCCCCGCTACCCTGGTTACGATCACATCGTTCACCTGGAGAGCGCTTGCACGGTCGAAGCGACGTGCAGCATCTCGACCAACGTGAACCCGCAAACCATCGTCGCGACCGTTCCGCCCGGCGAGAGCACCGAGGTTCTGACGTTCATGGGCTCCCCCGCGCGCGAGTTCGCCGCCAAGGTCGAGTGCAGGACCGCCTCTTAGTTATCGATCACCGCTCACGCTCCGCTCGAGACGGCGCTGGGTGTGGCGCTCGCTCCCACAGCCGGCACTGAGCGCCCACATTGCAGAGTGATTCGTATGGCTCGACACTCGATCGAGTCATGCCTCGACGCTCTCTGCTCCGCACTCACCGCTTCCGCTCCCCGGCCATCTTGATTTCGGCAGCGAGCCTGCTCGCGTTCGCCTGCGCCACGGAGAGCAGCGAGATCGCGCCGCCCGACCCGACGAGCGGCGGCACCTCGAGCAGCGGCGCCACCTCCGGCGACGGCGGGTCCGGCCTCACGAGCACGAGCGGCGGCACCTCGAGCAGCGGCGCCACCTCCGGCAACGGCGGGACCAGCGCCTCGTTCGGCGGTTCCGCGGGCCTCGGCGGGAGCGGCAGCGGCGGCACGACCGGTGGAACCTCGAGCTCGGGAGGAACGGCGGGCTCGGATGGGGGAAGCGGCGGAGCGGGCGGCAGCAGCGGTGGGTCGGGCGGCTCCGGCGGCGCGACCGGCGGCAGCGCTGGCAGCGGCGGGAGCGGCGGCGTCCCGCAGTCCGTGATCGACGCGGCAGACGTCGTCGTCCACACGAAGAACGATCAGACCGGCGCGAGCTCGAGCACGATCTTCTTCCACTTCTTCATCGAGAACCAATCGGACGACCCGCTCCCGATGGCGAACGTGAAGGTGCGCTACTGGTTCGATCCCGACGGCAACACGCCCTCGCTCGCCCATTTCTATCAGGGTCCGAGCATCGCGGGCCAGACGGACACCTTCCACGAAGCGGGCGAGAACAGCTACGTGGAGATGGCCTTCACCGGCAACACCATCTCCAAAGGCGCGGACCTCAACGGCACCGAGTTCCAGATCCAGATCACCGGCGGCACCTACGATCAGACCGATGATTGGTCGTGGACGGCGAGCGGGACGCGCGCTCCCAACGACAAGGTCACCGTCTACCTCGACGGCACCTTGGTGTGGGGTTGCGAGCCGACGGGCGCCTGCTTCGACGACGATACCGGCACCGCGGGCGCGGGCGGCGGGGCCTAAAAGCCCGCAGCCTGACCGGCGGGCGAAGCGGCGAGCTCCGCGCGCAGCTGCGACTCGAGCTGCGACTCGCGGAGCTTCAAGAACAGCGTGAACAGGTTCATCGGGCCGGCCACGATCGCCCACGCTACGAGCGGCGCGAACGGAAAGAGCGGCGCGAGCGCCGTCATCACGACGTAGAGCGCGAGGTGAGTCCCCGTGCCGTTGAACGTCCAGAGGCGCATGAAGATGCGGAAGCGTTCACGGTAGAGCGAGCGCTCGGCGTCGCTCTTCATCTGCGGTAGCCCGAGCCCGAAGCGATCGTCGATGCCGCGCCGCTGCGACTCGGTGAAGTGCCGGAAGCCTCGACACAGGAGCGCGGAGAACCAGCGACCGGCGCGCGCGTGCTCGGCGCGTTCGCGCTCGATGTCCTCGTAGCTCGGGAACGAGGGGATGTCGGACGAGCCGGGCGGCGCGGTGTTGAAGAGGTAGAGGTTCTTGATGTGATCGTAGGTGTGGGCGTGCCACTTGAAGCTCAAGCCCGCGCCCCAGCCGATCACCTGCGTCACCCAGAACGGGCAGCCGTGGTTCAGGAGCCAGAACAGGTGGCCCACCATGATGCTCGTGGTGCTGACGACGTCCGTGTAACCGTCGAGCGCACGCCCGGCGAAGGACGATTGCTTGCGCAACCTCGCGAGCTGACCGTCCACGCAGTCGAGCACGATCGAGAGAAAGAAGATCGCCGCGGCGAGCACCGGCTGCCAGGGCCTAGAAGGAGTCGACGTCGCCATCACCACGCCCGCGAGGACGGCGACCAGACCCGAGAGCACCGTCACCTGGTTGGGCGTGATGGGCGTGGGGGCGAACAGCTTCACGAGCACCGCGGCGGCGCGCCGGTGCACGTAGAAATCGATCAGCTCCTCGACGTCGCGAGGCTTGAAGGTCTTGGAGTTGGCGGCCGTCATCGGCGCGCGCAGTCTAGTGACAAGCCGGCGAGCGCGCACGCTGCCGAGTTCACGGCGCTCGGGCGCCCGGACGACTCTGACGGAGCGACCGTCTCGCCCAGCGACGCTCCCGCGCGCTCCCGCGACCCTCCCGCGACCCTCCCGCGACCCTCCCGCACGCGTGGGGGACACCTGACGGGGGGGTACGGGAAGCTCCCGGCACGGTACGGGAAGCCCAATTCGGCTCGATCAGCCAGCGCCCCCTTCGCCGCCGGCACCTCCTCGGGCGGACGGTGGGGGCTCACACACCATCATGTCGTAGATGCGCCGTGAGCACGTCGATGGCGGAGGACCATCGGCGTCGCGCTCGACGTCGCAATCGATCCAACCGCACTCCGTCCCGTCGCGCAATGTCGAAACCCACCCGACGCGGGCCTTCTAGCAGAGATTTCGGGCGCGAGCCCCTGCCCTACGGGCGGCCTCTCCGGAGCGGCCCCTGGCGGAACTGTCCGGGAGTCACGCGGTACCAGCGCCGGAACGCGCGGATGAAAGAATTCAGGTTGGCGTAGCCGAGCCGAAGCGCGATCTCCTTCTCGCTGTGCTCGAAGCGCTGCAGGAGCTTCACCGCCTCGCGGCGTTGATACTCCTCGTGGAGCTCGCGAAATGACGTGGAGTCCGCCTGCAGGCGGCGTTGCAGCGTGCGAGCCTCGAGGCCCAGCGCTCGCGACACCGAGTGAACGCTCGCGTTGCCGAGGTGGGCGCAGGCGTCGATGCTCTCCATCACGCGCTCGCGGAAACTCGACGGCCCGAGTGAAGGCGGAGCGTCGCCGGTGACGCGCTCGGAGAACCACGACAGCAGGCGGAAGAGCTTCTCGTCCGCGGTCGGGTTGCGATACGCGGCGTAGCGCCGCTCGAAGAAGACCGCGTTGTCTTCCGCGTCGAAGCTCACCGGGCAGCCGAAGATGCGCACGAGCTCGTCGGCCCGAGCCGGCCGCGCGTGCTCGAACTCGACGCGCAGCGGCCGAAAATGGCTCCCGATCCACTCGCGGAGCAGGAACACGATCATCGTGATGAGCTGCTCGGCGTCCTGACGGCGCGGCCAGCTCTCCGGATCGAGCACCCGGTACGTGAAAACCGCGGCGTCACCCCGGCTCTCGAAGCGCACGACGGTCGCGTCCCCGAGCAAGTAGTAATAACGCGCGAACGCCGAGAGCGCGTCCTCGACGGTCGGCGCGAACGTCGCGAGGTAGCCGGGGAGCCCGTTCGCGCGCAGCGAGCAGACCTCGCCGAGGTGCGCCCCGAAGCAATCGTCGCCGGTCGAGCGACTCGCCGCCTCGATCAGCGAGACGAAGTTCCGCAGCGGGAGTCGGTTCTCGGGTGAGGAGAGATCCTCGCGCGTGAGCTCCGCTTCGCGCACCACCCAGCTCGCGTCGCCCCCGCCGGACTCGGTGTACTCGAGGATGCCCGCGGTCGCCGCGGCCTGAATCGTGGGGCTTCGAAGGAGCGTCGCCATGTGCTTCGCCGAGGATCGTCGGCGGGCGTTTCCGCTCGGTTACGGGACGCGCCCTTGCCCTCGAGTGCGGCCCGGGCAAGCTTCGGGTCATGCGTTTCGCGTTCGTTTCGGATGTCCACTTCGGGCCTGCCGCGTACCACGAGGGCAAGCTCCGAAAGCTCACGCACCGCGCGCCCGAGCTCCTCGACGCCGTGGTCACGCGTCTGAACCGAGACGAAAAGCCCGAGCTCCTCATCAACCTCGGGGATTCGATCGAGGACGAGAGCCGCGAGGCCGATCTCGAGCGCTACGGCGCGTTCGTCGAGGTGCTCGAGCGCTCGAACGCTCGCCTGCTTCACGTCGCGGGCAACCACGATCAGGTGAACCTCTCGGACGACGATCTGCGGCGCTTCTGGAAGCACCAAGGCAACCTCCACTACTCCGTCGACGTCGGCGGCGTCCATTTCGCGATCCTCCGCACCGTCGAGCACACCGACGTCGCGATCCGCCTGCCCGAAGAGCAGATCACCTGGCTCGAGCAGGATCTCGCCGCCGCGCGCGCGCCGGCGATCGTGCTCATGCACCACCCCGCGAGCGAGATGCGGCTCGAAGGCAACCGCTGGTTCGAGAAGCGCCCGTACGTGTGCCGCGTGGCGGAGCGCCGCCGACTGCGGCAGGTCATCGAGGCGTCGGGCAAGGTCATCGCCGTTTTCAACGGCCACGTGCACTGGAACCACCTCGACGTCATCGGCGGCATCCCCTACGTGACCGTCCAGAGCATGGTCGAGAACCTCGACGACGACGCTCCGGGCCGCGCCGCCGGCGCCTTCGCCGTGTGCGATCTCGACTCGCGCCGCCTCACCGTGAGCGTGTACGGCGAAGAGACCCAGCGCTACCAGTTCGAGCTCGGCACGGCCGCGGACGGCGACTGAAGCTCGACCGTTTCGGCCCTCCCGAAGACTTCGATGCAGCGTCCGAGAATGGCCAGACGGCGGAGATCTGGAGATATCGAGACGTCGAGCTTCACTTCGAAGCAGACAAGGTCTGGCTGATCCACATCGATGGTTCTCGGGACCTGGGAACGTGCCTGTCGCGGCGGCGGCGCTGGATTTGGACCCTTTGGGTGATCGTTGAGGGTCTATCGCTCGACGCCTTCATCGAGACCCTGGAACGAGCGGAGCTTCGACACACCGTCCTCGTAGAACCGGAGCTCGACAGAACCCTGGTCACCTTCCCGAGTGGGGTCCACGTGGGATTCTCTGGCGTTTCCCGTCAGCAGGCTCGGCTCGAGTTCGTCTCCCGAACCCTCCGGGAGGACCAGGCTCGCTGACTCCTCACACCTCGGCGTCGATTCGTTCGATGGGTGTGGTGGTGAGCCTTCGCAGCGCGACGCCTGCCGCGAGGCACGTCACGAGGCCAATCCACTGCGAGGTCGAGAGCGCGATGCTCGCCTCGTTCGCGAAGGCAGAAGCTCGCGCGCCAAAAGTCGCGAGCAGCGCGCCCGAAGCGAGCAGCAGCGCCGGCACGACCCCGGCGCGCCCGAACCGTTCGATCCGCGCGACGCCGATCGCGAGCGCCACCGCCGCGAAGCCCACTCCGGCCCAGACGAGCCCCGGAGCGTGCGGCCCGAAATGGCCGCGCTCCGGGTCGTCGCGGAAGAACTCGATCACGAAGCGGCCCGCCCCGTACGCGAGCGCGAGCCAGGCGAAGAGCTCGCCGTGGCGGCGTCGCTTCGAGAAACCGGTGAGCGCGAGCGCGAACAGCGCGATCCCGAGCAGCGCCTCGTAGAGCTGCGTGGGGTGAACCGGGAGCGACTCGGTGGCGAGCGGCGAAAGCCCGTGACGAACCACGTGCTCGACGAACGCGGGTGAGCCGCTCCCGGCGAGCGATCCTTCGGCCCAGCGCGGGAAGGTACCGAGCCCCGCGAGCAGCGCACCGCCCGAGAGCGGGCGACCGAAATCGCAGCCGTAGAGGTAACAGCCGAGCCGCGTCAGGCCAAGCCCGAGCGCGACGCTCGGCACCGCAGCGTCCGCCCACACCGAGAACGGAACCCGCAAGCGACGCAGCGAAAAAAATGCGCCCGCGAAGCCGCCGAGGAACCCGCCGTACGCCACGAGACCGCCCGCGCCGACGCCGACCGCGGCGAGCGGCGACTGAAACTCTCCCAGGTTGGTCACCACGTAGAGGAGCCGCGCTCCCACGATCCCCGACACCGCCGCCACGACGTACGCGTGAGCGCTCGCGTCGCGCTCGATCCCGGCGCGTTCGGCGAGCCGCTGCGTGAGCGTCCACCCGAGCGCGAGCGACAGCGCGAGCAGCGCGCCGTAGCTCATGACGGGAAGTGACGACGGGGTGAAGCTCCGCCCCCAATAGAGGAAGGCGCCGGCGAGGCTCGCCACCGCGCCCAAGAGGCCGAGCGTCGAAAGATCCGCTGCTCGTCGGCGATAGCCGAGCCCCGCTACGAGCAGCGCGACGAGCGACAGGAGCACGAGCGCCGGCCCGGCAGGGACGGACCAGTGGGGAAGAGGGATCTCGAAGAGTACCGGCCGCATGGCTTGGGCTAGGCGTCGAAGGCTCCGTACGAGCGAGTCCGCCGCGAAGCGGCAGCGAGCCTAGCCGACGCCGCTGAACGCACGAAATCTGAGCTACAGTTCCGCCGCCGGTGCAAAAGCCTCTCCTCGCCGCCCTCCTGGTCTCGACGCTCGCCTGCGTCCCCGAAGATCCGCCTGATTTTCGCCGAAGCTCGCTGAAGGCCGCTGCCACCGCCACTACCACCCGCGCTCCAACCCGCCGCCCCGACGCCGGCCGCAAGAGCGCTCCCTCGAAGGCGGACGCTGCGACGCCTCCCGCAGGCGAGCTTTTGACCGCCCCGTTTCGGGACAACTTCGATCGGGCCGAGCTCGGGCCGGACTGGAACGCGACGTCGAACGTCTGGAAAATCCGAGATGGCGCATTGTGCGCCAAGGACGCGCGCAACCACCCGATCTGGCTCGCGCGTCGCCTGCCCGTGAACGCGCGCATCGAGTTCGACGCGACGTCGAGCTCGCCCGATGGGGACCTGAAGGTCGAGGTCTGGGGCGACGGGCGGAGCTACGCGACTTCGACTTCCTACTCGAACGCGACGAGCTACATTCTCGTGTTCGGCGGCTGGAAGAATTCGCTGCACGTTCTGGCGCGCCTCGACGAACACAAGAACGATCGACTGGTGATCAAGATCGACCCCGACTCGGACGACCCGCGAGAGCACCCCGTGAGCGAAGGGCAGACCTACCGTTTCAAGATCGAGCGCGTCGACAACAGCACGGTGCGCTGGAGCGTGGACGATCTCGAGCTCCTCTCCTTCTCGGATCGTGAGCCGCTCGCCGGACCAGGTCACGAGCACCTCGGCTTCAACGACTGGTCCGTGCCCGTGTGCTTCGACAACCTGATCGTCACTCCGCTGGAGCAATAGGTTGGACGCGGCCGAGCTCGATACACACCTCGAAGAGCTCGAGATCAGGCTCGAGCGCCTGCGCGCGCTCTACGAGCAGTACTTCCTCGGCATCGAGAAGATCGAGCCCTCCGTCGCTCGCAAGGACGTGGATCGCCGCATCTACGTGCTCCGGCGCGAGAAGATCCGGAACACCGCGAAGCGCTTCAAGCTGCAGACGATCATCCAGCGCTACAACACCTTCCAGCAGTACTGGCAGCGCATCTGCCGCGAGATCGAAAACGGCACCTATAAGCGACACGTGCTCCGCGCCGAGCGCACCTACGGCGCGCAGGACCTCCTGACCATCGCCGCCCGCAAGCGGCTCGGTAAGCCGAAGAGCGACGCGCCCGGGGCGTCCTCTTCGCCGCCGCCAGCGCCGTCCTCGCCGCCGCCAGCGCCGTCCTCGCCGCCCCAAGCCCCGTCTGCGCGGCCCCCGGCGCCCTCGGTACCGCCCGCCGTGGTCGCACCGGTCGCTCCGGCCGCAGCCGCTCCAGCGCCACCCGGCGTGCCGCAAC
>JAEZYO010000703.1 GCA_023419055.1 Pseudomonadota bacterium
CGCCGAGTCGGTCTGATCGCTGCGGGCGTCGGGTTGCTCGCGGTAGGCGGGATCGCTGCGGTCAGCCTCGCCGGGTCGGCCGATCAGATCGCTCCGACCGTCGCGGTTCCGACCGCGGCCGCTGCTGCGGCGCTCTCACCCTCCACGTTGGACTCGCTCAAGACTTCGCCGGCGGCGCCCGCTGCTGCTCCGAGTCCTGCGCCGGCCCCGGCGGCAGAAGAGGAAGCGCCCAAGACGACCGGGCGCCTGACCGACGACATGAAGGCTGCCCTGCTCGCTCAGGACAAGGAGCGCGAGACCAAGGTCAAGGGCAAGAGCCGAACCGCCGCGGCAGCTCCGCGTCGCAGTGGCAAGGCTGGCAAGTCGAGCGGCCCGTTCAAGTCGGGCGGCAGCGCGTACGACCCGTTGAACGGCAAGCTCTGATCACGCACGGGCTCCCGAGACGCGCGAGCCCGAGCCACCGAGAGAGCCCGAAGAGCCGGCGAGCTTTTCGGGCTTTCTTGCGTCAGGCGAGAGCTCCTCAGCTGATCGGCTTTTCCATCGAACGCGACAACGTCGCGTAGCCGAGCTTTTCGTAGAAGCGCCGCGCGCCCTCGTTGAACTCGTAGACGACGAGCTCGATGGAGGTAGCTCCACGCCGGCGAACCCAGATCTCCGCCTCTTCGAGCAACAAGCGCCCGATGCCGCGCCGCCGGAAAGCGCCGGTGACGATCAGATCGCTCACCACGCCGTTCACTCGCGGCTGGAACACCGGGACCTTGGGCGCTTCGTAAACGGCGACGTTGACCAGCCCGACCAAGCGGCGCTCGTACTCGACCACGAGGAACGTCGAGTGCTCGCTCGACATCACCTGTTCGAGGTACTCGCGACTGCGTGGTGGCCAACCCGGCGATCGGAATCGCTCGGGGTGATGATCGAGGTGGACCGCGTCGACCTCCTCGAAGAGCGGGGCCATGGCTTCGATGTCGCGCAGCGTTGCTTCTCGAACCGCAGGCCGTCTCACGCGACAAAGGTCGCGCGGCGCGAGCGTCGAGGCAAGCGCTTCCTCGGCTCTTCCCCCGCGTGACTTGCACCTCGGGTCTTCGGCAAGCGACTATCCGCGCTTCGGAGGAACCTTCCTTGCCTCTCATCGACCTTCCCCTCCCCGAGCTCGAGCGCTACTCGGGTCGAAACCCCAAGCCGGAGGACCATGAGGCGTACTGGGACCGCGCGATGTCGGAAATGCGCGCCGTCGACCCGCGAGCCGAGCTCGTCCCCGCAGCGTTTCAGACCTCCTTCGCCGAGTGCTTCCATCTCTACTTCACGGGGGTGAGAGGGGCGCGTGTTCACGCCAAGTACCTCCGTCCGCGAGGCAGTCGCGCTCGCCACGCTGCCCTACTCGAGTTCCACGGCTACAGCGGCCAGAGCGGCGACTTTGCGACCAAACTCGCGTGGGTGGCGAATGGTTTCGTGGTCGCGTCGCTCGACTGCAGGGGCCAGGGCGGAATGAGCGAGGACGCGGGCGGAGTGCGTGGAACCACCCTGAACGGTCACATCGTGCGCGGGCTCGGGGACGAACCCGATCGCCTCCTCTTTCGAGACATCTTCCTCGACACGGCCGAGCTCGCGAGCATCGTGCTCGGGATGCCGGAGGTCGATCCCGAGCGCTTGGGAGCGCGCGGGGCATCGCAGGGTGGAGGGCTCACGCTGGCCTGCGCCGCGCTCGAGCCTCGCGTGAAGCGGGCCGCGCCGGTCTACCCGTTCCTCTGCGACTACCAGCGAGTCTGGGAAATGGACCTTGCCGAAGGCGCGTACTTCGAGCTCAGGGAGTTCTTCCGCCGTCACGATCCGACGCACGAGCGCGCCGCGGAGTGGTTCCGGCGGCTCGGCTACATCGACGTTCAGCACCTCGCGCCTCGCATCCGCGGCGAGGTGCTGATGGCGGTCGGCTTGATGGACCGGATCTGTCCGCCGTCGACCCAGTTCGCCGCGTACAACCAGATCGCTTCGAAGAAGGACCGGGTGATCTACCCGGACTTCGCGCACGAGAACCTCCCCGGCTGGTACGACCGCGAGTTCGAGTTCCTGAGCCAGCTCTGAGCTTGCCGCAGGGGGTGACAGGAGAGAAGCGAGCGTTACACTTCCTTCCGTGTCTAGCCCTGTCCTCGAAGTCGCGCCGCTCGGGTTCCCCTGGGCCACGGTGGATCCCTTTCTCTTCTGCGTTCATCACGACGACGCGTACCCCGCGGGCAACGAGCGGCTCGGTCCCGCCGCGTCGCTCGCCGGTCGCCAGCTCGGGCAGGACTTCGCGGGCAAGGACGGCTGGCGCATGTACCACGGCGAGGTCGTGCCCGGTTTCCCGCAGCATCCGCACCGCGGCTTCGAGACCGTCACCATCGTCCGCAAGGGTTACATCGATCACTCCGACTCGCTCGGCGCCGCGGCGCGCTTCGGCAAGGGTGACGTCCAGTGGCTGACCGCCGGTGGCGGCATCGTTCACTCGGAGATGTTCCCGCTGCTCGAGCGCGATCAACCGAACCCGCTCGAGCTCTTCCAGATCTGGCTCAACTTGCCGAGCCAGGACAAGCTCGTCGAGCCGCACTTCGCGATGCTCTGGAGCCGCGACGTGCCCGTCGTCGTCACCGAGGATCAGGCGGGTCGAAAAGCTTCCGTCACGGTCGTCGCGGGGGAGCTCGCGTCACGCCGAGCTCCGCCCCCGCCGCCGCATTCTTGGGCTAGCCGCGCCGATACGGACGTCGCCATCTGGTCCATCAAGCTCGAGCCCTCCGCCGTCTACGAGCTGCCCCCGGCGCTCGGCCCGGAGACGCTCCGCACGCTCTACTTCTTCCGCGGCCGCTCGCTCACCATCGCCGATCGAAAGCTCGAATCGCACTCGGCGGCGCTGGTCGACGCGCACGCCACGCTCCGGCTCGAGGCGGGCCCCGAAGAGGTCGAGCTCTTGATGCTTCAAGGTCGCCCGATCGCCGAGCAGGTGGTTCAGCACGGGCCCTTCGTGATGAACACGCGCGCGGAGATCGAGCGCGCCATGGCCGACTACCGGCGGACGCGCTTCGGCGGCTGGCCCTGGCCGAGCGACGATCCCGTCCACGCGCGCGAAAAGGGTCGCTTCGCTCGCCACGCCGACGGGCGGATCGAGGAGTTTGACCGGTGAGTTCCTCCTCCACAAGCTAGCTCGGTTCTGGCAATGGTAGGGCGTGCAGACGGCGCCCCTCGACCCCGACTTTCGACCGGCCTGGCTCGAGAACCGCGCCTACCGTCAGGCGGTCTCCACCGAAGGTGGGGTCGCGCTCGAGATCGCGCTCGAGCGGGAGAACGGCTTCGTCGCGCGCTACTCGACGCGGATCTTCCCTGAGGCGCACCCCGGTGCGGCTCGGAACTTTCGTTACGTCGAGCGCCTGCTCAAGTTCTTGCTGTGGCAAAAGGGCGCGTGGAAGGTCTCGATCGCCGGGCCACGCGAGCTCGTGGCCGCGCTCGCTGCGGAGTACGCGCCAAACGGAGCGCGCGCGTTCGACGCGGACTTCTTCAAGAAGGTCTACGAGAAGGACGAGTTCCTGGTTCAGTGGGTCCCCGCGGCGGCGCTACCCGCCGAGCACGAGCAAGCGATCCGGATCGGAGGGCACCTCGACGGCTGCCGTATCGGCTTCGACGCGGGCGGGAGTGATCGCAAGGTCGCCGCGCTGATCGACGGCAAGGAAGTCTTTTCGTGCGAGGTCGTCTGGTCGCCGAAAGAAGAGAGCGATCCCGAGTATCACTTCCACGGCGTCGACGACTCGATTCGCCGCGCCGCGGAGCACCTCCCCCGCGTCGACGCGATCGGCGTGAGCTCGGCGGGGATCTACGTCGGAAACCGCGCGCGAGTCGCCTCGCTGTTCCGCAAGGTGCCCGAAGAGGCGTTCGCAGCGCGCGTGCAGAACCTCTACCTCGACGTCGCCGTGAAGTGGGGCGGCGTGCCGATCGAGGTCGCGAACGACGGCGACGTCACGGCGCTCGCGGGTGCGCTCGAGCTCGCCGATCACCCGGTGCTCGGCGTCGCGATGGGCACGAGCCAGGCGGTCGGCTACGTGGACCGGAACGGGCTCGTCACGGGTTGGCTGAACGAGCTCGCGTTCGCGCCGGTCGACCACGGAGACGGTGCTCCTGTCGACGTCGAATGGTCGGGCGATCGCGGCACCGGCGTGAACTACTTCTCCCAGGACGCCGTGATTCGCCTGGCTCCGCGCGCGGGCATCGCGCTCGACGACGCGGCGAGCCCCGGCGAGAAGCTGAAGGCGGTGCAGGCGCTGCTCGAACGTGGTCACTCGGGCGCCGAGGCGATTTTTGCGACCATCGGCGTGTATCTCGGCTACGGGCTCTTGCACTACTCGGAGTTCTATGAGCTCAAGCACGTGCTCCTGCTCGGCCGCGTCACTTCGGGGCGAGGCGGTGGCGTGATCGTCGAGCAGGCGAGGCGCGTCATCTCGAGCGAGGCGCCGGAGCTCGCGGCGAAAATCCTGCTGCACTTGCCGGAGGAGTCGCAGCGCCGTGTGGGGCAGGCCATCGCGGCGGCGAGCTTGCCCGAGTTGAGGCGATGATGTTTTCGAACCCCGCTTCCGAAATCTTCGTTCCGGATCAAGAGCCCGAAGGCGAGGCGCTCGCGCGCACCACGCACCTCGGAGTCGGGGCGCACCAGGACGATCTCGAGTTCATGGCGGCGCACGGCATCCTCGAGTGCTTCGCGCGAAAGGATCGCTGGTTCACCGGGGTGATCGTCAGCGACGGCGCGGGCAGCCCGCGGAGCAACCAGTACGCCGGGCTCGACGACGAGGCGATGAAGCGGACGCGCCGTAAGGAGCAGCGCAAGGCCGCGTTCGTCGGCGAATACGCGGCGCAGATCCAGCTCGCCCACCCGAGCTCGGCGGTCAAAGATCGCGCGCGCGCGGCCGAAGTCGTGACCGATCTCGCGGCGATCCTCCGCGCGACGCGGCCCGAAGTCGTCTACACGCACAACCTCGCGGACAAGCACGACACCCACGTCGCGGTCGCCCTCCGGCTGCTCGAAGCTTGCCGATCACTGCCGCCGGAGGAGCGCCCGGCGCGCGTCCTCGGCTGCGAGGTCTGGCGCGATCTCGACTGGCTCTCCGACGCGGACAAGGTGGCGATGCCCGCCGACGAGCACGAGCACTTGCAAGCCGCGCTGATGGGCGTGTTCGACTCGCAGATCGCAGGTGGGAAGCGCTACGATCGCGCGACGCTGGGGCGCCGCCGCGCGCACGCCACGTACTCCGAAAGCCACGGGACCGATCGCCATCAGGCGCTGATCTGGGGCATGGATCTCACGCCGCTGCTCGACGCGTCGAGTGATCCGTCGAGCTTCGTCGCGGCGCACATTCGACGCTTCGAAGCAGACGTGCTCGCGCGCATTGCGAAGTTTCGCTGACTCGCGAGGCAAAGTGCCGCCGGGAGGTAGGTGGCGGACCTACGCGTCGTCCTTACCTTCGTGATTGCGTTTGCATCGACGAGGAGCTGGTCAGCTCCTTGCAAGGTGCGGGAGGCAATCATGCTACGAAAGGTTTCGTGGTTCGCTCCTTTGGTGCTGGTCGGTCTGGTTTCGGCTTGTAGCTCGGCGAAGAAGGCGCCGGGGCACGCAGGCGCCGCGCGTCAAACGGAAGACGCGCCCGATCCGAGGAGCTCCGAGTGGCTCTACGCGACGCGTGGGTTCGGCGGCGATCTGCACCGCGAGTGCAAGTACGTGCACCAGGCGATCGAGGCCGAGCAAGGCTGCCGCGCGGGCGCGTGTCTCTACGCAGGGCGCCTGGCGAGAGACTGGGTCTCGCGCTGCGGCAAGGTGATGCCGGACGAGGTCTCGAAGGTCGGTAACCTCGCGAGCGAGTACGAGCTCCGCAAGAGCGGAGACAGCTACCAGTGCCTCGAAGAGATCAAGCCCATCCTGGACCGGGGCTGCGGCGGGGACACGGCGTGCGCCGAGAAGGCGCAAGCTTGGACGGGCCGCTGCGCCACGATCGTGGCGAGCCCCCTCGTCATCAACATCCTCGAGTCGCGCGTCGAGTCGCAGATCGGCGATCGGCGCGTGAAGCTCGATCGGCGCGACTGCGAGACGATCACCGACGAGCTCTTCGAAGCGCGAAATTGCAAGCCCGGCTTCGAGTGCGAGAGGCTCTTGCCGGTCGTCGACAAGTACCGCAAGAGCTGCGTCTCGCTCGGAGGCATGCCGAGCTTCAAGCAAGCGGTCGCGGAGATCGTGATCCGCGCGGGCGCCGGACAGTCGCCGCAGCCGATCCCCATCATCCCACGTGGGCCCGAGCTCACGACCGAGGACTACCCGGTGCCGCTGGCGGACGGGAGCGGCGTCATCCTGTGGGTGTGCGGCACGACCCCGACGAGCCTCAAGCACTACCTCGAGCTCCGCGAGCAGTGCAAGGACGGCGACATCGTCGTCATCCGCCGTAGCGGCGACCGCGCGCAGGGCACCGTGCGCTTCGGTCGCGCGCCGCACCCCGACGACCCGACGTTCCTCAGCCTCTACCCTAGCCTGATCGCGGCGGGCGAGATCGAAGCACGAGCGGAAGCAGGCCTCGAGCGGCTCGTCGACGCGCTGAAGGAGGCGGTCGTGGCGCTGCCGAGCGCTGGTCTGCCGTACCAGCCGCAGTCGGCGGCGGCGCTGATACGCGCGCTCGACGCAGAGGCCTTCGCCGTTCGGCACTGCGGCCCGCAGCCGCCGGTGCTCAAGCACCGTGACGCGGAGCTCATGGAGCTCTTCCGCGCGCTCGGAGAGTGGAAGCGGCAGGTCGCGGAGCTGCAGCGGCCGGAGAACTTCACTCCGTTCATGTATCGCTCGATGAGGCGCCCGCTCGCCGACCTCGCGCCGAACGGCTCCGTGGCCTTCGGCGCCGACAACCCCGCTTCGTCGGTCGACATCGGGAAGCTCTTCCCTCGAGCGATGGACGCGTACACGACCCAGCTCAGCACCTTCACCATCAAGGTGAAGCGCTACCCGCTCAACGAGTGGCAGGTGAACAACCTGACCAAGATCTGGAACGAAGCGTCGCTGCATTGCAGGAAGAACGAGAGCCGGGTCGCGGAGCACGAGCAGGCGCTCCTCGAGTGCGCGTTCGCCGGCAACTGCGAGAACGATCGCCTCACCGAGCTCGTCGAGAAGCTCGGCCGCGCGCGCCGCGAGACGGTCGGCTCCTACCGGAACTTCGCGCTCGCCGGCTCCACCCTGGAGTCGGTCCCCGCGAGCCCGGCGAGCGACGAGCGTTGCCTCGAGCCCTGGTGGTGACTATGGTCCGCCGAAAAGCGGTTGTATAAGCTCTTTTTCCACCTTTTCTTGCGTTGGATCCCGGCCGAGTCGGCTCACCGGCTCGGCCACTTCGCTCTCGAGCTCCTGGTCGTCATCCCCGCCCTCGGCGCGCTGCTCGGGCGCTTCCTCCGCCCGCGCGCGCCGGAGCTCCGGGTGTCCGCGCTCGGGCTCGAGTTCGCGTCGCCCGTCGGCATGGCCGCGGGCTTCGACAAGGACGCGGAGGTGTTCGAGGCGCTCTCCGCCCTCGGCTTCGGCCACGTGGAGGTCGGGACGGTGACCGGCCAAGCGCAGCCGGGCAACCCGCGCCCGCGCCTCTTCCGTTTGCCGAAGGACCACGCGCTCATCAACCGCATGGGTTTCAACAACCACGGGGCGGTGCACGCGGCGAAGCGTCTGGTCGGACAGCGCTCGCTGCCGGTCGGGGTCAACATCGGCAAGACCAAGGTGGTCGACGCCGAGCAGGCCGCCGCCGACTACGTCTTCTCCGCCGAGCAGCTCGGCGGGCTCGCCGACTACTTCGTCGTCAACGTGAGCTCGCCGAACACGCCGGGCCTCCGCAACCTGCAGGCGGTGGAGAAGCTCGGTCCGCTGCTCTCCGCCGTGCGCGGCGCTCTCGACCGGGCGAGCCCCGCTCGGCGGGTGCCGCTGCTCGTCAAAATAGCTCCGGATCTCCCCGACGAGGAGATCGACGCCGTCGCGGATCTCGCGCTCGAGCTCGGGCTCGAAGGTATCGTCACCTGCAACACGACGCTCTCCCGCGCGGGCCTCGCGACGCGGCCGGACCAAGTCGACGCGATCGGCGCGGGCGGGCTCTCGGGGCGGCCACTCAAGCAGCGCTCGCTCGCGACCCTGCGCAGGTTGCGGGCGCGTGTCGGCGAGCGGCTGACCCTGATCTCGGTAGGCGGCGTCGAGAGCGGCGCCGACGTCTGGGAGCGGCTCGCGGCGGGCGCCGACCTGGTGCAGCTCTACACCGCCTTCATTTACGAAGGGCCGCTCTTGCTGCGCCGTATCCACGCCGAGCTGCTCGAGCGCGTGCGCGCGAAGGGCCTGCGCTCGGTCCGCGACGCCAGGCTGCAGCACTGAACAACGGCTCCGGAAGATTCCGGCGCTGTTCGACGCGCGGATCTCTCCGCGGTTGGGGGCGCGGGGCCACGCAGCCGTGACCGAACCGTCGGTTGAGCTTGACGCCGACCCGGGTCTAGCGTTCGAGGGAAATCGTGGCCGTCTTTCGAGCCACGAGGAGAGGTACTGGAATGACGAAGTCATCGCTCAGGTCGTTGATGATGGCCACGGCTCTCGTAGTCGGCGCTCCGCTCGTGCTCGCCGGGTGCTCGGACGCGAGCACGGAGTCGAAGGAGGAGCGGACCGGCAGTGTTTCGGCGGCCATCAGCACGACGGGCGCGGACGGCGCGACGTACTCTTTCCCCGAGGGCGCTTACCTCTTCGTGCAGCAAGGCGCGTTCGGCGAGTACTTCTCACTCTCCGGTGAGGGCACCACGCTCACGCTGGACTTGCCGGTCGGCTCCTACACGCTCGACCTCTACTACGAGAGCGGCGCGGTGCAGCTCGAGCGCAGCCTGGCCGGCAGCACCACCGTGATCGCTGCCGACTGGACCGATCCTGCGCCGCTCGCCTTCAGCATCGCGGAGGGCGCGACCACACCCGTCGTCTTGCACTTCGACGTGGAGGCGCTCGGCGACGTCACCTTCGACACGGGCAACCTCGAGGTCAGCCTCGACGTGGACACCGACGTGGGCGCGGAGGCGACCGAGCTCGACGAGAGCGGCAGGTTCACGTTCACGGACTCGCAGTTCGCGGACCCCACCGCCGACTACGCGCTCAAGCTCGCGCTCGATCTCGACGTCGACTACCCGCACCGCCTGGAGATCGACGCGACGAGCGACTGGGAGTTCATCTCGTCGAGCACGCTCTGCAAGTCGGGCGAGCTCGTCGCCGCGACCACGAGCTTCGACGGCGCCCTCGAGAGCCGCCTCGAGCAGCTCGTGGGCTCCGGCTCGTCGTTCACGCAGGTCTGCGTTTACGACTACGGCGACACCGATCTGGTCACCTTCTACACCTCGCGCTCCGGCGAAGCGCCGGCCGAGCAGCAGGGCTTCTTGCCCGGCACGAGCTACCAGTTCGTGCTGTACGTGGGCGCCTACGTCAGCGACGTCTTCGACGGCACCACGTTGAAGCAGGGGAGCCTCTCGGGCGTGGCGGTGCCCTCCGGCTTCTTCTCGAACTACATCTACGAGAACGGCCTGCTGCTCGCGAACGCCACCGGCAACTACGCCGGCACGCTCGAGTTCGGGCACTGAGCCTAGGCTCGGCGCGAGCTCGAAAACGGCGGATCTGCGCGTGCGGATCCGCCGTTTTGCTTTTCGTGGAGCGTCAGGCGCGCTCGGTGGGCTGCGGCGTCGCCAGATCCTTGCCGGGCGGGAGCTCGAGCTCGGCCAAACGGCGGTAGAGCGTGGCGCGTCCGATGCCGAGCAGCTTGGCGGCCTTGCCGACCGAGCCGTTCGTGGCGCGGAGCGCCTTCTTGATTTCCCGACGCTCGAGCTCCTTCAGTGGGATCACCGGGCCGTCCAGGTCGTCGACTGTGGGGTTCGAGATAGCGGTATTTTCGTTCATGCGCTCGTCTGCCGTTCTGAAGTCAGGGGGTAGGTCCAAGAGGGTGATTTCGTCACTGCGACAGGCAAGGACCGCGCGATGGATAACGTTCTGGAGTTCGCGGACGTTGCCTGGCCAGGGGTGGCGCGAGAGCGCTTCGAGGGTCTCGGGAGAGACGCTGCGAACCGTCTTTTGTCCTCGCGGTTGAAGCAGTTCCAAAAAGTGCGCCACCAGGATCGGGATGTCATCCATCCGCTCGCGGAGCGGCGGCAAGCGGATGGGGTAAACCACGAGCCGAAAGTAGAGATCTTCGCGGAAGCGACCGGCCTCGACCTCGCTCCGCAGGTCGCGGTGCGTGGCGCACACGATGCGCACGTCGACCGGGATTTCCTGCGAGCCGCCGACGCGCCGCACCGTCTTCTCTTGGAGAGTGCGGAGCAGGCTGGCTTGGGTCGAGAGGCTCATCTCGCCGATCTCGTCGAGCAGCAGCGTTCCGCCCTGCGCGCGCTCGAAGCAGCCGAGCCGGGTCTGCGTGGCGCCGGTGAACGCGCCGCGCTCGTGCCCGAACAGCTCCGACTCCTGCAGGGAGGCAGGGATGGCGGCGCAGTTAATGGGGACGAACGGGCCGTGATGGCGCGGGCCCCCGCTGTGGATGGCGCGCGCGACGAGCTCCTTGCCGGTCCCGCTCTCGCCGAACAGGCAAACCGCGACGTCGCTCTCGAGCACGCGCTCGACCTGGCGCGCGAGCTCTCGCATCGAGGGGCTGGTGCCCACGATCGAGCCCAGCACCTTGCGCTCGCTGAGCTCGTTCTGGAGGCGCTCCACGCGAGCGACCAGGGCTCGCCTCTCGCACGCGCGCTTGACGGAGAGCAGGAGGCGGTCGCGATCGACCGGCTTGGTCAGGTAGTCGTACGCGCCGGCACGCATCGCGGCGACGGCGGACTCCACGTCGCGCTGCGCCGTGACGACGATGGTCGGGAGCTCGGGGCTCCTCCTGCGCAGGTGCTCCATGACCTCGAAGCCGCTGGCGTCGCCGAGGCCGAGGTCCACGCACACCACGCTCGGGAGCTCGCCGTCGTCTTCGCGCACCGCGCGACCCGAGTCGTACTCGACCACCCGGTAGCCCGCCTGCTCCAACCACACACGCGTCAGGCGGCGCGCTGTCGGATCATCCTCGACCAGCGCGACGACCTCGTTCGGGGTCGGAGCTTCGGTGAAGGTGGAGGGAGCTCTGGCGTCGGGCACGTGATCACGAACGGCACGAACAGGGGAAGATTTAGACGGTTCTGCATCGGAGCCGCACACATCCGCCAATTCCAATAGGCGCCGCCGGTCAAGACCCCGGGAAATGGGTAGGAAGAGGTAATGCCTGGTGGCTTTCGAGCTCCAATGGCGTTGCCGCGCGTGACCGTGTAGCTTGAACTGGCCATGAAAATACAGACGGTCACCATCACGCGCCTGCGTGACGCCCTCCTCCAGAGCGGACGGCGCCCCAGCATGATGCTCTCGTCCGCCTATGAGACGCTCACCCGGGAGGGTTTGCTCAGCCCGGAGGAGCTCAGCGCGCTCAACCGCGTGGACCCGCTAGCCGAGACCATGTTCTTGATGATGGCGGCGGACGGCACGCTGGCGGAGCAGGAGCTCGACGCGGTGCGTGGTGCCATCCGGGGACTCACGGATAACACCCTGAGGAGTGGGACAATCAAAGTGATGCTGGAAAACTACCAGCAGCGTCTCACCCAGGAGGGTAGGGAGGAGCGGCTGCGAGAGATCGCGGAGGAGATCTCCGAGGACGCCAACGAAGCCGAGGGCGCGTTCGCGCTGGCCGCGGCCGTGGCGCTCGCCGACGACAGCGTCACCGACGAGGAGAACTCCTTCATCAACCAGCTCGCCGAGTGGTTTGGCATCAGCGAACAACGAGCGGCGGAGATTCTGGACCAGCTGGAAGAGGACCGGGAGGCCGAAGAGCCGGCGGGGTAGGCGGCGCGAGCGAATAGCAGCCGTCGGGGCCCGGCTCGGAGACCTCGCTCCCGCCCACGTTGGCCGAAGTCGTGCGCAGGTGCTGGCGATAGCGCTGGTTCGCGGCGGCGCTCGGCTCGAGCGGCTTCGGGACGTGGCCCTCGATCACGTAGGGGCAAGCCTGAGCCTCGAGCGTGCGGTCGGGCTTGAGCGTGAGGCGCGCGAGCATCCCGTAGTTGGTCCAGGTCTGCTCTGCGTGCCCGGCGAACACGAAGTTGCCCAGGCTGTAGAAGACCGGACGATCCGAGAACCAGCCCACCCCTTGGGGTACGTGCGGGTGATGACCGATGACGGCGTCGACGCCAGCCTTCATCGCGGCCTTCACGAAGCGCCGCGTCATGCTCATCGGCACGTCGATGTACTCCGCGCCGCCGTGGTACGACAGCAGCACGAAGTCGACCTCGGGGCGGATGCGCGCGACGCGATACTTCAAGGCGTCCCATTTTGCCCAGGCGACGTACTTGCGCCCGGCGTGCTCCTCGATGGGTCCCTGGTTCCAGATGTGAGTGACGGAGAAGAGGGCGATCTTGATCCCGGCGGCTTCGACCACCACCGGGGCGTACGCCTCGTCGAGGTTTCGACCCGTGCCGGTGTTCTTGACCCCCGCCGCCTTCAAGTGATCGAGCGTCTCGAAGAAGGCGCCCTTGCCGTAGTCCCACGCGTGGTTGTTGGCGGTGGAGACGATGTCCACGCGCGCGTTCGCGAGCACGCCGGCGCCTCCCGGAGGCCCCGTGAAGATCAGGCGGTTCCGCGGCGATTGCGTCTCGCCGCCCTGCTCGCTGAGCTGCGACTCCAGGTTGACGAAGCGAAAATCTGCGGCTTTCCAGAGTGGTGAGATGGACTCGAACGGGTCGTACTTCGGGTCGTTCAGGATCGCTTGCCCGCATTCACGGCCGAAATTGACGTCCCCGCCCGCCACGAGGACGATCGGGCGCTTTTCCGGGACCGCCGCGAGGAGCGCGGGCGCGATCGGCTCCGTCGGCGTGTCTGGCCGAACCGAGGTCGTCGGGCGAGGAGCCGGTGGGGGGGTAGCCGGCGCAGCGGAAGGTTTCGAGAGCGTTCGCTCGGAGCTCGGGTCGTCGGAGCTTCGCGAGCAGGCGCTCGGGGACACGAGCACGAGCAGCGAGGCGACCGCGAGGACGCTCCTCGAACCCCAGCCGAGAAAGCGCGGACCGGGGAGAGTGCTCGGCATACCTCGTTCAATATACGGGCAGACCTCGGGCGATTGGAATCGTCACTGCCGCGACGCTGAGCGGGCTTTCAGTCACCGCGAAATCACACCCACTCGCGGGCTGTGAAGAGTCGCGCACGGTCGCTCGACTTCCCGCGGGAATCTGGCTAAGTCTCCACGCTGCCCCTATCCAAAGGAATACCCCTGTGAAAGTTGCTGTCATCGGTACCGGGTACGTCGGCCTCGTCGCGGGTGCTTGCTTCGCAGATTCCGGAACGCACGTGACGTGCGTCGACGTCGACGAGAGGAAGCTCGAGAAGCTCAGGCGCGGAGAGGTGCCGTTCTTCGAGCCGCACCTCGGAGAGATGGTGACCCGCAACTGGCCCGAGCGTCTCGACTTCAGCTCGAATTTGGCCGAGTCGATCAAGGGCCGCGAGGTCGTGTTCGTGGCGGTCGGTACGCCGCCGAACGAGGACGGCTCCGCCGATCTCTCGCACGTCTTGAAGGTGGCGGAGCAGGTGGCGGCGGCCGCTCAGCACGACATCGCGCTCGTGCTGAAGAGCACGGTCCCGGTCGGCACCAACGAGCGCGTGCGCAAGGTCGTGGCGGGCTCCAAGCACAAGATCAGCGTGGTCTCGAACCCCGAGTTCTTGAAAGAGGGCGACGCGATCAACGACTTCTTGAAGCCCGATCGCATCGTGGTCGGCACCGACGACGATCGCTCGTTCGAGCTGCTCTCGCGCCTGTACGCGCCGTTCAACCGCCAGCGCAACCGCCTCCAGCGCATGACCCCGCAGAGCGCCGAGATCGTGAAGTACGCCTCGAACGCGATGCTCGCGATCAAGATCAGCTTCATGAACGAGGTGGCTCACCTCTGCGACGTCGCGGGCGGCGACGTGGAGCAGGTCCGCATCGCCGTCGGCTCCGACGAGCGCATCGGCATGCAGTTCCTCTATCCCGGCCTCGGCTTCGGCGGCAGCTGTTTCCCGAAGGACCTCCGCGCCCTGGTCCGCACCGGCGAAGAGTACGGCGTCGACATGGACGTCTCTCGCGCCGCCGTGAAGGCCAACGAAGGCCCGGTGAAGTTCCTGCTCGAGCACATCGAGCGCGACCTCGGTGGCGTCGGCGACAAGGTGATCGCGGTCTGGGGTCTCGCGTTCAAGCCGCGCACCGACGACGTGCGTGAAGCCCCGGCGCTCCGCCTCATCAAGGAGCTCGTCGCGAAGGGCGCTCGCGTCCAGGCCACGGACCCGCAGGCGCTCGAGACGGCAGCCGAGAGCCTCCAGCGCATGGGGATCCTCGACCGCGTGCAGCTCGTGAAGACGGAGTACGACGCCTGCAAGGGCGCCGACGCGCTCGTGCTCGCGACGGAGTGGAGCGAGTATCGCGCCCCCGAGCTCGGCAAGATCAAGGATCTGATGCGCGGTCGTCACGTGTTCGACGGTCGTAACGTGCTCGTGCCGGGCGCCGTCGTGGACGCCGGCATGGTGTACCGCGGCATGGGCCGTCCCCGCCGCGGGCACTGACGCTCCTCCCCTAACTCGGCTCGACTTTCGGCGCGGGCGCTTCTCGGTAGAGCAGCGTTCCCGCGCCGAGTCGCAAGCGGGTCCCGCGCCAGCTGACGTGCTGCTTGATGGGCGCGAGCGCCCAGACGCCGAGCATGAGCAGGTCCGAGACCGGGGCGAGCACGATCGGCACCCACGCTCGCCGAACGCCGCGCAACAGCAGGTGCCCCCCGACGTCGCGCACCGCCCAGGCGGCGACGGTCCAGGCGACGCCGAGCTTCGGACCGAACGCGGTGATCGCGAAGGGGGCCAGCGCGAGCGGGCGCGCGAATGGTTCGAGCGCCGCAGCGAGAGGCTCGAGTCGCCAGCGCATCATGCTCCAGCGCAGGTGGCGCTTCACGAAGCCCCACAGCGACAGCTCGTGCGTGACGCTCTCGACGACGGTGGGCGCGATCGCGACCTTGCGGCGCGCGTGCTGGTACATCTTGCCGAGCACGAAATCTTCGGCGAGCACGTCCGCGAGCCGCTCGAAGCCGCCGAGGCGCGAGAACTCCTCGCGTGAGAACAGCGTCGACTTGCCGACCACCGCCGCTTCACCGAGCAACGTGGGGAGCGCGACGCCGGACGCGACGAAGCCCGCCGCCTGCACGCTGTCGAGCGCGGCGCCGAGCGTCTCACCCTCGGCGATGGCGAAGAGGTTCGTGACGAGGCCAGCGCCCGACCCCTGCTGAACTCCGACGAGCTCGCGCAGGTAGTGAGCGGGCGCGCGGATCGAGCTGTCGCTGATGACCACGAGATCGTGCGCGGCGGCGGGCAGCATGCCGCGCAGGTTTCTCACCTTGGGGTTGAGCTCGGGGCCGCCCGGGTGCACGACGAAGCGAGTGGGCACGTCTGGGTGTCGAGCCGCCACGCGCTCCGCGATCGGGAGCGCGGGGTCGTCGGCGTCCACCGCTCCGAAGACGAGCTCGTAGCGCGGGTAGTCTTGAGAAAAGAGGCTCTCGAGGTTCGCCTCGAGTCCGCTCTCTGCACCACAGAGCGGCTTGAGCACGCTTACCGGCGGAGGGTCGACTGGCTCGTGTAGTCGGCGCTGGCGCGTGGCTTTGAGCGTCGCGAACAAGCCGAGCGTGATCCAAGCAGAGCCGAGCGCGACCGGAATTGCAGCGAGAGCGGAAAGCATGGGGGACCCTTTCGCTTGCTCGGTCCACACTGCAATCCTCGGACCGATAACTGGTTCAACCACCTGCTCCGAGGTCCTATTCCAGCGCTTCCCAAGAAGATGGTGCTCGCCGGCCACCCGAAGGGGCGTCGCGTGCCGGGACAGGCCGTCGGGGAGAAGCTCGCTCGCGCCCCGATGCACTCACCCTTCGGGGTGTGTTAGCCGTGCCCGCAGGCATGGATCGGCGCGGCCGCACACGGGCGCGCGCTCACGCGCGTGAAAAGGAGACGAGCAGGCATGGGTCTTTGGGAAAGCATGGGTCGGTGGTTCGTCGTCATGACGATGGTGAGTGCAGTCGCGGCGGGTTGCTCCGGCGGCGACGACGACGGCTCGCCGGGTGGAGCGAGCGAGTCGAACGGCGAGAAGGCGATCGGAGCGCTGTGCGCGGCGGACGACGAGTGTGCGTCTGGCAGCTGCACGCCCAGCCGCGTGTGCAGCAAGAACTGCGAGAGGCACGCCGACTGCGGCTGCCCTGCCGGCACCACGAACGGGGACATCCTCGACGGGCGCTGTCACTTCGGATGCTACGAGGGCACATGCACGGTGCCTTGCAGCTCCGACATCGACTGCGCGGGCGACACGGAGTGTGGCAGCGGCACGTCGTGGGACGGCTGCCTCTGAGCGAGTCGCTCGAGAGCTAGACTCACCCGGAGCCGGCAGCGCCATCCTCGCCGGCGGCTCCGGCGCTCTGGCCACCAGCGCCTCCGAACGATGAACCTCCCGCACCGCTGCAAACCGATGCGGGCTGATGGCACGCGTCGTTGAAGCCGAGATAGGACACGAAGCCACTCTGGCATTGCCAGGCTTGAGAACAGCAGCCGCAAGGGCCGCACGAACCGTTACTGGTGCAGATGAAGGAACCGATACAGGGAGCGCCGACGATCGTGTCGCACTGGTCGGGGCCGCCGGCAGCGCCGCCGTTCGAGTTCGCGCCGGCCGCGCCGCCGCTCGAGGCTCCACCGCTCGAAGTCGCGCCGGCCGCGCCGCCGCTCGAGGCTCCACTGCTCGAAGTCGCGCCACCTGCGCCGCCGTTCGAGTTCGCGCCGCCGCTCGAAGTCGCACCGCTATCGCTACCTGGATCCGAAGTTTCTCCGCAGGCGAAAAGTGTCATGACGAGCGTCAACGCGCCGGCCGCGCCCGGGTTCCTCGCTGCGTTCCTTTTCTCCATCCACCGCCTCCTCGATTTCGTTGTCGTTCTCGATTCCCCGCGACCCGGGCGCTGATCGAGCTTTCGCGCTAGCCGGCGTCGCCACCCTCGCCGGCGGCTCCGGCGCTCTGGCCGCCCGCGCCACCGAAAGAACCTCCAGCGCCGCAGCCCATCTGGAAACAAGCGTCGTTGAACCCGAGGTACGACATGCTTCCGTTCACGCACTGCCAGGCTTCCGAGCAGCAACCGCACTTTCCACACGACGTCTGACGACTGCAATAGATGTCGCCGACGCAAGGCGCGCCGCTGAGCAACATCGCGGAGCACTGAGTGGAAGCACCGCCGGCACCTCCCGCGCCTGCGGCTGCACCACCCGTCCCGGAGCCGCCACCGTTCGAAGTCGCGCCACTTGCGCCACCGTTCGAAGAAGTCGCGTTCCCAGAGCCGCCGCCGTTCGAGCTCGCGCCGCCGTTCGAAGCCGCGCCGCCGTTCGAAGCCGCGCCACCTGTGCCGCTC
>JAEZYO010000066.1 GCA_023419055.1 Pseudomonadota bacterium
GTCCAATCGTGAGCCAGTGGGCGCGCTCTAAAGGTCGCGACCAAGACCGGCAATCAGCGGCTCTTAATCACTCGTTTGATTCCGTGTCGAAGCGCAGTGACGTTGAACGTAATGAGTAAGCCTAAGGGTCGCTGCGTTGCTTTTAGGTAGGAGATGACCCGAGCAATGTGGATAGGGGCGATGCTCTCGACCGCCTTGAGCTCTACGACCAGGCATCCATCAACCAGGATATCGATCCGAGCTTCGCCGATGGCGCTTCCTTTGTACGCAACACGGATCGGCACTTGCCGCGCGAAAGGGATGCCGCGTAGCGAAAGCTCGACGCAAAGTGCTTCTTCGTAAACTGATTCGAGAAAGCCAGGGCCGAGTGCTCGGTGAACCTCGAGCGCTGCACCGATGACGCGATGACACACCGCATCGACGTGCTCTCCCGGCCCATTCCTGTCTTGCGTGGCACCCTTAGCGTCCTTCATCAGCAGACGATCGGTCGGGCGCGCTAGCAGTTGCTAGAAAACATCTCGGAGCTTCATCGTCTTCCTGACTCTCGCTCAAAACAAACAACGATCTCCGCGAGTCTTGGCGCCCTCCGCGCCTTGGCGGTTCCAAAAACAAAAGATCTCCGCGAGGGCATGGCGCCTTGGCGGTTCAAACCAACTCAGCGAGGGCATGGCGCCCTCCGCGCCTTGGCGGTTCAAACAAACGGAGCGGCTCTTCGTCACACTTTGGGGCCGACGCCCAGGCGCTTCATCCAGCGGTAAACCTGGGCGCGCGTGGTTCCGAGCTCGCGGGCAACCTGGCTGACGTTGCCCTCGGCGCGCTCGAGCATTTGTCGGAGCCGATCGCGATCGGCGAGCGGATTGCCCGTGCTCGGAACGAACGTCGCGGGGGACTCAGAGCGCTGCGCCTTCAAATGCTCGTGCAGCTGCGGACGCACGCTCTTCAAATCCAGGAGCCCCAAGCGCTCGGCCTTTCGTAGGAGGAGCAACGAACGGACGACGCTCTCGAGCTCGCGCACGTTGCGCGGCCACTCCCAGAGCAGGAGCGCCTCGGCGGCGTCGGAATCGATTTCGATGCTCCGGCCTTCTTTGGTGGCCAGGGTGCGCACCAGCTCGAGAAGCTCGCGGCGCCGCGCGGTCAGCGGCGGGACGTTTACGACGATCTGCGCCAGCCGTGCGTAGAGATCGTGCCGGAAGCGGCCGAGCTTGCTCGCTGTTTCGAGATCGACGTTGGTGGCGGCGACGATCCGCGCGTCGACCGCGACCTCGGTATCCGCCCCGACGGGTCGGATGGTGCGGAGCTCCACCGCGCGCAGCAGGGCGGGCTGGAGCTCCATCGGCATGTCCCCGATCTCGTCCAGGAAGAGCGTGCCTCCCTCGGCCGCGGCGAAGAGCCCGGCGCGCTGCCCGGCGGCGCCGGAGAAGGCACCGCGCGTGTGACCGAAGAGCTCCGCGGCGAGCAGCTCTCGCGGCAACGCCGCGCAATTGACGGGAACGAAGGCTCCCGAACGACCGCTCACGTCGTGGACGAAGCGCGCAAGGAGCTCTTTCCCCGTGCCGGTGGGCCCTTGCAGCAGCACCGGGAGAACGCTCCTCGCGGCGCGCTCGGCTTCGGCGCGGCGCTCCGCCATGAGGTCGCCGTGGTCGAAGACGAACAAGCTGTCGCCGGCGCGCAGAACGTCTCCGGGGTTCAGCACCGAGGAGTCCGTGGCTTTCCCGTTCAGGAACGTGCCGTTGCGGCTGCCGGCGTCGGTGATGCGATGCCGCCCCTGGCGCGCGTCCCAGGCGATCTTGAACTGAACCCGCGAGACTCGCGGGTCGGACACGGTCAAGCCGCCCTCCGGGGTGCGCCCGACCTTGAGCTCGCCTTGCTCCCCGAGCCACGTGCTTCGGCCGAGCGCCGCGGGATCGGGGGTGTGCACCACGGTCAAGCAGACCGGGCGGGTCTCCGACCCGGTCGCGAGCGGGTCGAGCTCGAGAGTGCTGTGCTCGTCTTCCTCCATGAAAATGCTCCGAGCCCTGCATGGCCCATAAAACGGGCCGGCCCGGTCGCGCAAGGCTCGACGGGGGTTCCCCCGTGACAGGGCGGCCATTTCGGTGGGATTCTCCGGCGAATGAAGACGTGGCTCGTCGGAGCGTCCGGAATGTTGGCGAGCGCCATCAAGCCTTTGCTCGAGGCGCGACGGCTGCCCTTCCTCGGCACTGACGCCGAGCTCGACATCGCCGACCGGGAAGCCGTGCTCGAGCTCGCGCGTCGCGAACGCCCCGCGCTCATCGTCAACGCGGCGGCCTACACCCGCGTCGACGACGCCGAAAAGGAGCTCGACGCGGCCCGTCGCGGCAACGCGGACGGCCCCGCGAACCTCGGCGCCGCTGCGCGCGAGATCGGCGCTCGCGTCATCCATTTCTCGACCGACTACGTCTTCGACGGCAAGGGCGAGTCACCGTACCTCGAGAGCGCGCCGGTCGCTCCGCTCGGCGCCTATGGCAAGACCAAGCTCGAGGGTGAGCAGCGTTTGCTCGAGGAAACGGCTGGAAAAAACGTCGCGATCATCCGCACGTCATGGCTCTTCGGCGGGCTCGGCAACAACTTCGTCCGCACCATGCTGAAGCTCCTCGCCGAACGCGACGAGCTCCGCGTCGTCGCCGATCAGCGCGGCCGCCCGACGTACACCCGCGATCTCGCGGAAGCCGCCGTCGCCCTCGCGCTGCTCCCCGAGCAAAACGGCATCTTCCACTTCGCGAACCGCGGCGACGTCACCTGGCACGGCTTCACGGTCGCGATTCGCGAGCTGGCGCTCGAGCACGGGCTCCCCGTCAAGGCGTCTGAGGTGAAGCCGATCACGACGGCGGAGTTCCCGCGCCCCGCTCCGCGCCCCGCCTACTCGGTGCTCGACACGGCGCGCATCGAAGCCGCGCTCGGCACCCCTCCGCGCTCCTGGCGTGAAGCCCTCGGCGACTACGTCCGAGAGCTCGCCGGCCGCTGAGCTCCGCGTCAGCTAGAGCCCGCGCTCGTCTTTCGCCGAGCCTGCGAGGAAACCGGTGGCTTGGCCGACAAAAGGTCCCCAACCCCCCCTTCCACCGGCGACTACCCTCGCATCTCATTCCTTCCCGTTCTCGGCGTGGCGATCAGCCGGCGCCGCCCATCGGAGGCGCAAGCGCCGCCGAGGCCGCGCAGGAGTGCAGGGGC
>JAEZYO010000799.1 GCA_023419055.1 Pseudomonadota bacterium
GCGACCGGGGCGAACGAGGTCACCGACTCGGGCTGCGGCTGCCGAGTGGGCAGCAAGAGCTCGAGCGGGGCTCTCGCGATGTGGGCGCTCGGCTTGGCGGGCGCAGCAGCAGCGTTCGTTCGCCGTCGCCGTCCGCGCGCCTGACGAGCCTCACACTTAGCGCGGCGCGTCCTCTCGAACGGGGTCGCGCCGCGTCTATTTTTGCGCGCATCCGACGTGTCTCGTGCTTTCAGGCTTTGGCGAGCCCGCGAGCCCGCGCGAGCACTCGGTGGTCACCGAAAGCGTGGACGAGGCGCATGAGGATACCCCCTGCTACGCAGAGCATCAGCCCGAACGCAGCGGTGCCCGCGAGCACCGCGTCCCAGGCGCCGCCTTTCAACAACAGGCCGCTCACCAAAAAGATCGCGCAAAGTAGCAGCGTCCAGAGCAGCGCCACCGGCACGGTGTGGCCGCGAGCGCGCCGGATCCCCGAGTAGAGATCACAGCGCTCGCCGGTGCTGTGATTCTGGACGTAGCACGGCCAACCATTGGCCCAGACGACCGTGACTTTGTGCCCGTCGCTCACGGGCACGAACGCGTCCGCCACGGAGACTCGCTTTTCGCCGCCGGCCCCTTCGAGCAAGAAATCCTCCCCGTGAAACGAGGAGCCGTGAGCCCTGTCGGGCGTGTCGGTCGAACCTGTGTAGTACCTGACCGAGATGGGCGCCTGATCGGACTGGACGGCTTGAGGCGCGCGCGCGACACCGGTCAAGGCGGCGAGGCTTACGCGGAAGGACTTCACGAGGGCGAGCACCGGATAGGAGACGAGCATCAACGCCACGACGAGAAGGAGCAGCGCCCCCAGCGGATGATGCCTGATCCGCTCGAAGGAGCGCCCCAGCGTCCAGTCGACGGGTCGAAGCTCCGCGCGGGATGCGGTCGAAGCGGATTGCTCCCAGTAGCTTCGCACGAGGGCCTGATGGCTCGCCTGGAAACCGGCGGGCAAGAGCTTCTCGAACACCTCCGCCTTCAACGCGTCATTGACCTCGTACTGAGTCGAGAGCCGGGCCCAGGTCTCCCGCGGCGAATCGAAGCCGGTCGCCGGACCCTGGAGCAACGCGAGCCCTGCGCTCACGGCGGCCGTCTGCGCCTCGGTGTACGCAAACAAGAGCCTCTGCTCGAGGGGCGTGTAGCTCTCGGAGTACATCCGCGGCCCCGCCGTCTCTTTCACGATCTCCCGCAAAACATGGAACGCAGCCGCTCGACGAGCCGCGGTGTCGAGGGCGTCGGAGCCCTTGATCTCGCGCACCACGGCGTCAGGCGCAGGCATGCCCTCGAGGTGTCGGTCGGTGTCCGCCCGTGCGAGAGAAGGCACGAACATCCAGGCTATCCAGACGAATAGCCCAAAGACGAACCGAGTCAGCGTGGCAGTCCCCCTCACAGTAACCATGCCTCGTCCCTATCCGGAGCCCGAGCCGCCGTCAACGAGGGGAGCGGCCGCAACGCAGCTCTGCCGCCGAGCGGCACTGTTCCCGCCAACGACGCCGCTCGCCCGCTCCTTGGAGCCGGTCCTGGAACCTCTCCCGTCCCTGGCCTACAGATCCCCGTCGCATTCCTGCGTTGCTCCTCCTCAGCGTGCTTCAGCACGCGTCGTCGTCGCGCCTTGGTCTGCTCGCGTCTCTTGGGCCAGCTCGGTCCAAGGTTCTAGGACCGGCTCTTAGAGCCGTACGCCGGTGACCAGGTGAACGGCGGCGCCGAGGTAGACGGCGCCGTCCTTCTCGTGCCTCGCGAAGCGCGCGGTGAGAAGCTCCCTGGCCCGATCGAGCGCCGTATCGCCCGCCTCCGCCAACAGATCGGCGAACGACGAGAAAGCAGCGAGCGCGAACCGGGCCGCTTCCGAAGCCGGCAAGCCCCCGCCCATCGGCAGCGCCGTGCGGAAGTCACGCACCTCGAGCTCGACCAGGCCAGCGCTTCGTAAGAGAGCCAGCAACGTCTCGGCTTCCGCGTAGCGAAAGGGACCGGGAGCATGCGGATCCGCCGGCGGCAGCTCGACCACTTCGGCCACCACCTCTTTGACGGTCGTAAACCAAGGATTTTTCTCCGGGGGTCCCCAGACCGCGAAAACGAATCGACCGGCTGGTACCAACCAGCGAGCGAGATTCGCGAACGCCGCAGGCGGCTCGTCGAAGAACATGGTGCCGAAGCGCGACACCAGCCGCTCATAGGGGACTTGCGGCGGAGGCGCGATGGCGACGTCCGCCACCTGAAACGTGATGGCGCGCTCGCCGGCGGCGATGCGCCCCCGAGCTGCCTCGACGAGCGCCGGTGAGAGATCGAACCCGTCGACGACGCTTCCAGTAGGGGCACGGCGCAAGATGGCGAGCGACGTCCCGCCGCCACCGCAGCCCACATCCGCGATCCTGCACGGCCCCTCGAGCGCCAGCGCTTCGATCAGCGGCTCGTCGACGGCCGCGAGCATGGCTTCCGTGCCGCCCAGCTGGGCGCGCCACTTCTCGCCTCGCGCGCCGCTCCAATCCATCGCTGGGGGCTGCCCCGTCCGTTCGTTCGCCATAACGAAAGCGTAGCGCGCG
>JAEZYO010000849.1 GCA_023419055.1 Pseudomonadota bacterium
GAGTAGTACCACTCGGTCGGATTGTCCGTCACCAGGCGTCGCCGGACCCGCGCTCCGGCGCGGATTTTGGCGCTGCTCGTGGCGCCGCTCGGGATCCGGCAGTAGCCTTCCTCAGCTTGCGTTCGAAATCACTCCGCGTTCTCGGTGTCGCCCTCGTGGCGAGCGTCGTCGTCGGACAGGCGCTCGCCGACGGGCCGGTGTTGCACGAGTTCATCGTGCCCGACCCCGCCGAGGATCTCGCGCTCGAGGCGACGACTCCGGACGGCAAGCTTCCGGCCGCGCTCGACACCCCGAGCGGGGTGGTGCCGGCGCCCGCCGAGAACAAGGCGCCGCCGCAGATGGCCTACGGCGGCAACGCCACCCCCGACAGCATCGACGCGACGTACCGCATCGATCGGGACACCACGCGCCCCGACGCCGTCAGCTACGACGACCCGTTCGTACCAGCGGTGACGCCGTTCAAGCGCCTGTACGCTTACGACTCGGTGGACGAGAGCCTCGAGCTCGTCGTGGGAGACAAAAAGCTTCGCCCGCTCGAGATCGCGGGCAACGCGCGCGACAGCGAGGATCAATTCTTCGGCGACCTCTTCGTGGATGTGACCGCCGGCGTACCGGTGCGGATCCCGAGCGTCGGGCCGGGCGCGCGGGTGATCGCGGCGCGCGTGGAGCCGCCGGTCCACTTCGAGCTCGTCCGAGACGGCGCGGAGAATTGGTTCATCGTCGGCGACGCGCGGCGGCGGGTTCGGTTGGTCATGCAGCTTGCCATTGCGCGAGCGAGCTTCGGATCGCCCTTCGCCGACGTGTCGTGGTCCACGATCGCCCGCTTCGTCCCCGCGCTTCCACCGGTCGCCCGACAGGCCGCGCGCGAGGTCCTCGCTGATTTGGGCATCTCCGAGGCAGTGCGGCCGCGCGACGCGGTCGCGGCGCTCGTGCACCACTTTCGCGCCTTCGCCCCGTCGGAAGATCCTCCGAAAGCGCGGACCGGGGCGGCCCTCTACCAGGAGCTCGCCCTGTCGAAGAAGGGCGTGTGCCGGCACCGAGCCTACGCGTTCGTCATTACGGCGCTCGCGGCTGGGGTTCCTGCGCGGATGGTGCGAAACGAAGCACACGCCTGGGTGGAGGTCTTCGACGGCGCGGTCTGGCATCGCGTCGATCTCGGCGGAGCGGCGGGCCGCTTCGAGCTCGATCCCGCCTCCCGCACGCAGCCTCACGTGCCACCCGAAGATCCGTACAGCTGGCCTCCCGGGACGGAGAGCACCCTCGACAGCATCGGCGCACCTTCGGGTACCAACGGAAATCAGGCCTCGCCATCGGCGAGCGCTCGAGCACCGTCTAGCGCAAGCCCGTTGCTCCCGAGCGGGCCGCAACCCGGGCAACCTCTGCCCGCCGAACCGAGGCGCGCCCCCGACGACGAGCGCCCAGCCGCGGAGATCGCGCTCGAGCTCGGCTCGGGCGAAGCTCGGCGCGGCATGGTGGTCCGCATCAACGGGACGGTGCGAGCCGACGGCGATCCTTGCCCCTTCGCGCGAGTGGACGTCGCCCTCACGAGCAAGCGCGGCGACAGCGTGTTGCTCGGCGCGGTGCCGACTGATGCAGAAGGCCACTTCGACGCGACGCTCACGGTCCCGCTGCACCTCGAGGTCGGCGACTACAGCGTGAGCGCGACGACACCGGGTGCTGGTCGCTGCAGCGCGAGTCGTTGACCATTGCCGGACGCCAAACGCTTCGAGTAGCCTCCGAGCGGCATGTGGGACCGATCTCTGAATCGTGGAGGCCTCCTCGCCGTGCTCGCGACGCTGGCTGCTTTCGCGGCGTGTACGGCTGAAACCACGGACTTCGACGACTCTCCCGCTACGGGAGGCAGCGGCGGGTCTGCTGGCAGCTCTTCGGTAGCTGGTAGCGCGGGCTCCGCAGGTTCAGCGAGCACCGGTGGCACTTCCGGAAGCGGCGGCAGGAACGCGGGCGGCAGCGCCGGTTCGCTCTCCGTCGGCGGTGAAGCCGGAGAGGGCGGGCACGCTGGCGGACAGCCTGGCGGCGCTGGTGGAAGCGACGGCGAGGCCGGCGGTGGAGGAACGCCCAGCGCTGGAGCCGGAGGAGAAGGCGGCGGGACCGGAGGGCAAACCGGTGAAGGCGGCCGCGGTGAAGCTGGCCATCCTGGCGCCGGCGGAGTCGACGGCGACGGACGGGGCGGACAGGACGGTGTCGGCGGCTTCGACGGACAAGGCGGCGGAGACGGTTCGGGCTTCGTGTGCCAGACGAGCATCGGCACTTTGGCTCAGCCCGTCGTGAGCGATCTGGAAACGGGCCAAGCCGTCGCCAAGGCGCCCTACCTCGGGCTCTGGCAAGCGTTCTTCGACGGCGGCAACGCGGCGTTCTCCGTCACCGAGGAGGGCGCGGACGCAAGCGAGCACGCGGTGCGGCTCTCGGGGAGCAACATCAACTTCGCCGGAATCACCATCGGCCTCAACGACGACGGCGAGCACGCGTGCCCGCACGACGGCTCCGCGTTCGACGGCATCCGCTTCTTCTACAAGAGCACGCACTCGCTCGTGACCGAGGTGACGTCGCGCCCGACCATGCCTCCGCCCAGCGGAACCTGCTCGGACGCTTGCTTCAACTTCCATCAGAAGACGCTGCCCGCCGCCGCGCACTGGACGCTCGCGGAGGTTCGCTACTCCGAGCTCGTGCAGACCTTCGGCTCCGTCGCGCCGCTCGTGAGGGACGAGTTGCTCGCGATTCAGTTCACGGTGTCGGGTGTCGTCACGGCAGGGGTCGGGTCGAGCAACACGATCGTTCCGTCGTTCACGTTCGACATCGACGAGCTCGAGTTCTTCGCCGACTGAATCGAGGATCGCCCTCGCGCTTACCGGCTCTCACTCAGCGCGGCTCTCGCTCAGCGCGTGGAGCCGCACTCGGCGATCAGGATGTCGTAGAGGCGCGCGGCGTCGACGAACTCGAACTCGAGCGAGCCGAACGCCACCGCGTCCCCCACGGCGAGGCTGCGCGTGGCGCCCGCCTCCAGCACTCGGTTGCGCAAATACGTGCGGTTCGAGGGGTTGTTGTCGTGGATGCTGAAGGAGCCGTCTGGCTCTCGGATCACGTGCGCGTGAACCTTGGAGACGAAGGGGACGCGCAAGAGCACGTCGCTGTTGGTAGCGCGGCCCACCGTGAGACGCTCCGGGAAGGGATTGCCTTCACGCTTTGCGACGGGGACGATGCGCCACTCGTCGGCGAACGGATCCACGTCGATCTTGGACGCGACGGTGTTGAACCCGAAGGAGCCTTCTTGCTTCGCCCCGCTCGCGCCCTTGCGGGGCCGCTTCACGAAATAGTGGCCGGCGTGCTGCGAGACGAACTCCGCACGGTTCGTGAGTCGCGCCGACTTCAGATAAGGAGTGATTGGCTGCATCGCTCCCTGCACCCAGAAGCCTATTTATAGCACTCCTCGGGTGAGGGCTTCGAGCAAAGATCGAAGCCTTCCAGGGACCCCGAGCGCTACTCACTCAGAGGCATTCCGGGCGTACCTTCTTGATACCGTCGCTGTCGACGTAGAAGGGCTGCGCGCACGAGGCGGGCTTCGAAGGCTTCGCGGGTGAAGCGACAGGCGCGGGCGCGGCCGGAGCCGGCTGTGGGGCAACCCACCTTACTTTCCCTCTGGGCTTCTGCGGCTCGGAGGAAGCCGCCGGCGCGGGCGCGGCCTTCTGGAGCGCCATCTCGACCGCTTCGTCGCGCGTGGGCGAGAACTCCGAGACCGACTCGATGTACCCGGGCGCGGTGGCTCGTAGTTTGTAGACCTTGCCGTCGACGGGGAGCACCTTCGACGTGGGGTTCGAAGGCAGCTTCTGCTCGTCGAGGAAGACCTCTGCTTCCGGCGGCTCCACCTTGAACCGAATCGTCGCGGTTTGAGGCAAGGCTTCGGCGGGCTTCGCCGGGGCCACGTCGTTGACGGTCTTCGCGGCGGTCGGGGGGACGACCTCGTGGTTGCCGCGCATCTGCCAGAAGGCGACGCCCGCGCCGAGCAGCGCGAGCAGCGTCACCGGCAAGACCCAGCCGCGCTTGCGAGGCGCCGGCTCGCCCACCGCGTCGGCGACGAGGCTCATGTTCTGCGCCGAAGCGCCGCTCATCGCCTGCAAGGTGCCGCTCGAGATCGCGCGGTTCGAGCTGCTCGAGATCGAGCCGTTCGAGATCCCGGACGCCGTGCCCGGAACCGCCGTGGGCCTGACCTCGGAGCGCGCCGAGAAATCGGCGCTGTTCGTCCCGTCCTCGAAGGCGCGCGAGAGCTGGTGCTCGACCAGCGCCTTGATTTCGGCACGGGTGGTCGCGAAGAGCTCGGACACGAAATTGCCGATGTCCTTCGGCTTCACCGGCTCCATGCGCTCGAGGTAGTGCTCGAGATCCTCTTGCATCGCCGCGGCGGTGTCGTAGCGCTTGTCCGGATCGGTCGCGAGCGCCTTCATGACGATGCGGTTGAGCTCGTCGTCGCACGCCTGGTTCACGCTCTGCGGCGTCGGCACGTCGCCGTTGATCACGCGCCGCATGATGTGAACGTCGGGCGCGTCCTTCCACAGCTTCTTGCCCGTCGCCGCGGACCAGAGCATGCAGCCCACCGAGTACAGATCGGCGCGACGGTCGAGGGTGTCCGCGACCATCTGCTCCGGCGCCATGTACGCGATCTTGCCCTTCACGACGCCCGTCGCCGTGTGCGTCGACGACGACGACGCCTTCGCGATGCCGAAGTCGAGCACCTTCACGGCGCCGCGGTACGTGACGAAGATGTTCTGCGGCGACACGTCGCGGTGCACGAGCTGCAGCGGAGTGCCGTCGTACGCGGCGAGCTCGTGCGCGTACTGCAATCCCTCGAGCGCGAGGATCAAGATACGCAGGTACATCGCGAGCGGGAGCTTCTTCCCCGCCTTCTCCGCCGAGCGCACGATCTCGGCGAGCGATTGCCCCTCGAGGTACTCCATCACGATGACGTGTCGGTCACCTTCGGTGCCGACCTCGTACGTCTGCACGACGTTCGGATGGTTGAGCTGCGCCGCGAGCCGCGCTTCGTCGAGGAACATCGAGAGCGCGCCGGGCTCCGACGCGAGCTCGGGCAACACGGCCTTCAGCACGATCAGCTTGTTCACGCCGCCGGGCCCTCGCGCCACCGCGAGGTAGACGTTCGACATCCCGCCGCGACCGAGCTCGGAGAGGATCCTGTATTTCCCGACCCAGTGAATCGGGCGCTCGCGCGCGAGCGGATCAGCTCCGATATCTGGACGAGATACTTCGTTGTCCGGGGAAAGGCCCGCCGCTACTCGAGACATTACCTAGGAATCCTAGCAGCCTATGCGGCAAGTTTCCCCCGTCACGATCAGTATTTGTGGCAGGGGCTAGGGC
>JAEZYO010000885.1 GCA_023419055.1 Pseudomonadota bacterium
GGCCGAACGGGCGCTCTCGTCCGCGGCCACGAGGATTCCACCATGGCGCCGCACCGCCGCGAGGCCGGCGTGATCGTCGGCAGCGGTCGGCTGCTCGAACAATGCGAGCCGCGGCGAGAGGGGGCGCGCTCGCTCGAGTAAGTCGAGGGCGCCCTCGGCGGTGAAGCTCGCGTTTCCGTCGAGCACCAATCGCGCCTCGGGCGCGGCCGCGGCGATCGCGAACAAACGCTCGAGATCGAGCTCCACCGGCGCGCCGCCGATCTTCACCTTGAGGACTCGGAAACCCTGCGCGCGGGCGCGAGCCGCGGAGTCGCGCGCGTGCTCGATCCCGCCCGTCGTGATGGTGATGTCGCTCTCGAGAGAACCCTCGGCGCCGCCGAAGAACGTATGCAGAGATACGGAGGCGCGTCGGCAATACGCGTCGAGCAGCGCGGTCTCGAACGCGCAGAGCGCGCTCGGGCTCGGCGCGAGGACCTCGCGTGCCCGCGCCGCCGATCGGCGCCAGTTTTCGAGCGACGCGCCGAGCAAGGCGGCCTGCCCTTCAGCGAGAGCGCGGAGCGCGTCCGCCTGGGTTTCTCCGTTCACTGCCGGAAATGGCGCCGCCTCTCCCAGCCCTTCGACTCCGTCGTCGAATCGGAGCCTGACGAGGACGTTACGGGCGAGGGTTTGAGCTCCCGTGGCGATGCCGAACGGCTCGCTGAGCTCGAGGTCGAGCGGTTCGAAGCGAAGCGCGGTGAGGGCCGTCAAGATTAGATCGAGTATCTCAAGACCGGCCGGTGCGCAGCGCTCTCCGTGCGCTGCACCATGTCCGCGAGCGTCGTGCTCTCCAGCACCTTGACCGAAGCGGCGTGAGCCTCACGCAGCACGAGCCGGATACCGCACGTCGCCTCGTCCTTGCAGCCCTCACAGCGCTGGTAAGCGGTGCGGCTCAAGCAAGGTACCGGCGCGAGCGGCCCGTCGAGGACGCGGATGATCGAGGCGAGGGTGATCGTGTCGGGGCTCTTCGCGAGGTAGTAGCCTCCGCCACGGCCCTTTCTGCTGCGGAGAATCCCGTGCTGCTTGAGCTCCGCCAGGATCGCTTCCAGGAACTTTTTCGGGATCTCCTCGCGGTCGGCGATGTCCGCAATGAGCATGGGCGTACCCGGAGGTGCCGAGGCCAGTTGCCCCAGCGCCTTCAGCGCGTACTTGGTCTTCATCGTCAGCATGGGAGACGCCCGAGTCGATTGACTCTAGAGGCATGGTAGCATGTCGAACGAGTTTTCACGTGCTTCCACTCTGTATTCTCGTGGCAGGAGAGCCGGTCGAGCCGGTCCGAAGCCGCCGTGGTGAGTTCGCGGATCTGATCCGGGCACGCGCGGGGGAGTTCGAAGGCGGTTTTCGGATGGTGGACGCTCGCCACGCAGGGCGCTCTCTCGACGCCCTGCCGGCGCTCGGCGCGATTTCTGGGATCATCGTCACGGGATCCGCCGCCAGCGTCACGGAGCGGGCCCCCTGGATGCTCGAGACGGGAGAGTTTTTGGCGAGGGCCGTCCGGGGAGGCAAGCCGCTCCTCGGCATCTGCTTCGGTCACCAGCTCCTCGGCCAGGCACTCGGCGGGCGTGTCGACAAGAACCCGCGCGGGAGGGAGATCGGGACCACCGCGCTCGAAGTGCTCGAGGACGATCCTCTCTTTTCGGAAGAGCGACCCTTCCTCGCGAATCAGACGCACGTCGACAGCGTCCAGGAGCTACCGCCCGGAGCACGGGTGCTCGCCCGGACGCCGCTCGACGACCACTCGGCAGTCCGCTACGGCGAGCGCGCCTGGGGAGTCCAGTTTCACCCCGAGTTCGACGCCGACGTGATGCGGGGCTACGTGGGGGCGCGTTCCAACCTCCTCCGGCGGGAGGGGCTCGACCCGGAGGAGCTTTCGTCTCGTGCCGCCGACGCCGAGTCGACGGCAGGCGAGATCTTGAGGCGCTTCGTTCGGCTGGTAGCGGACGCCTCCGCGGGCTGAGTTGCCAGGCCCCTGCGGGGACGCTATGACCCCGGCCCCTTCGCACCGGCGAGGGCGAACCCGGAACGCATCATGGGCTTTTCTTGCGGCATCGTCGGCCTGCCCAACGTGGGCAAGAGCACTCTCTTCAACTCCCTCTCGAGCGCCAAGGCCGAGGCGCAAAACTTTCCGTTTTGCACCATCGAGCCCAACGTCGGCATCGTCACGGTCCCCGACCCCCGCATCCCGGCGCTCGCGAAGATCTACAAGTCCGAGCGTGAGATCCCGACGACGATTCGCTTCGTCGACATCGCCGGCCTGGTGCGCGGCGCGTCCAAGGGTGAGGGGCTCGGCAATCAGTTCCTGTCGCACATCCGCGAGGTCGACGCGGTGGCCCACGTGGTCCGCTGCTTCGCCGACGACAACGTGATTCACGTGGAGGGCAAGGTCGATCCCGTCGCGGACGTCGCCACCATCAACACCGAGCTCTGCCTGAAGGACCTCGAGACCGCGAACAAGCGGCTCGACCGCGCTCGCAAGCAGAGCAAGGGCGGCGACCCGATCGAGAAGCTCGCGATCACGGTCTGCGAGCGCCTCGTCGCCCACCTCGACGAGGGCAAGCCGGCGCGCTCGCTCGCGCTCGACGAGAAGGAAGCGCCGATCGTGCGCGAGCTCTCGCTCTTGACCGCGAAGCCGACCTTCTACGTCGCCAACGTCGACGAAGGGTCGCTCAACAACCTCGCCGGCAACCCCCACTACGCCGCCATCAAGCAGCTCGCGGACAGCGAGGGCGCCGAGGTCGTGCCGATCTGCGCCGCCCTCGAGGCGCAGATCGCGGAGCTCGAGCCCGCCGATCGCCCCGAGTTCCTCGCCAGCGCGGGCCTCGAGGAGCCCGGCCTCAACGCGGTCATCCGCGCGGGTTACTCGCTGCTCGGGCTCGCGACCTTCCTCACCGCGGGCAAGCAAGAGGTGCGCGCCTGGACCATCCACAAGGGTGATACGGCCCCGCAAGCGGCGGGCGTCATCCACACCGATTTCGAGCGCGGCTTCATCAAGGCCGAGGTGATCTGGTGGGAAGACCTGGTCAAGCTCGGCTCGGAAGCCAAGGTCAAAGAGGCCGGTAAGCTCCAGATCGAGGGCAAGGAGTACGTCGTCCGTGACGGCGACGTGATCCACTTCCGCTTCAACGTCTGAGGCACGCCTCGAGCGGACGTGCGTGCACGCGTAGTCGGCGGGATACCTGACGTCGCAGACTTCGTGTCGCTTCGCCGCCGACGGCACCGACACCCTTTCAGGCGTCAATGCCGGCGGGCTCTCAGCGAAAACCGTGTTCGGCACGCTGACAGCCGAGCGTACACGTGAACAGTGTCTGCGCTCGGCGGCAAAGCTTGATCTCGGCACCCTCCACGCCCTCGCTTTTCCGACAATCCGAACGAGACACTCCGACGCGGAGGCGCGACTTTCACTGCCAGCGTGCGCGAAACTCCGCGCTTCGCGACTGCGAAAAGGGAAGGTTCTCGCGAAGCCCCAGGGTGCCGTGTTCGCGCTTGAAAGAGGGAAGGGGGCGAAACTAGATTGCGTAGCCTAGGTGGCTGTGTCGGGGGAAACCCCGTCTGCCTGGACCCTTCGGAGGCATACCGTGAATCGACTAGCAGTTTTCAGAATGGCGTTCTTGGCTGCAGCAGTTTCCCTGGCCGCGGCGGCCTGTGGTGATGACGACGATTCGGAGAACGGCCGCACGGGCGGCGCAGGTGGCAAGGGTGGCTCCGGCGGCAGCACGAGCTCCGGCGGAGAAGGAGGGGACACCACGGGCAGCGGCGGAACGACCGACAACACCGGCGGTACGGGTGAAGGCGGCGGGGCCGGCGGCTCCGAAGCCGGTGGCGCGGGCGGTGAAGGCGCAGTCGACGACTGCAACCCGAGCGGCGAGGGTGGCGGCGGCGGTGGCGACAACGAGTGCTCCGTGAACGCCGACTTCTGCGCCGTCGGAAGCGTGCCGGGCACGGCCTCGACGGAGTACGAACCGGATCTCTCTTGGTACGGCGCGCTCGAAGAAGGCAACCCCGCCGACTATTTGTGGATCGATCTCGTCGACGGGAAGGGCGTCTTCGAGGACGGGATCACGACGCTCGACGCCTATACCCTGACGGGAGACGACCTCGACAAGGACGACTGCGGCCTCTGCATCTACATCACGGATCAGTACGACACCGGGGACGAGACCTGGCTCGACACCTACCTGATCACGGGAGGCACCGTGACGCTCACGTCCGTGGAGGGCAACATCACGGGCAAGCTCGAGGATGCCACCTTCGTGAAGGTCGATAGCGTGACCGGTGTCCCGACTTCCGACGGCTGCACGTCCGAGATCGATCAGATCTCGTTCAACGCCGAGATCCCCGAGTAAGCTTTCGTGCGATCGCTCCGGCGGTCGCCGCGACATGAACGGGGAGAGCGCGCGCCGTGGGCGCTCAGCTCTCCCCGTCCGCTTTTGTCAGCCAGGTCGGCTGCACTCGAAAGGCGACACAGAGCCGGTTCCAGGAGTTGATCGCGGTGATCGCGTAAGTCAACTCACCGAGCTCTCGCTCCGAGAAGAACTTGCGAACCTCCTCGTACACGGAGTCGGGGACGTGGGTGCTCGAGACCAGCGTCACCGACTCGGCCCACGCAAGCGCGGCACGCTCCGCGGGCGTGTAACCACCTTGCTCGCGCCAGGTGGCGAGCCCGTAAAGACGCGGCTCCTTCTCGCCCCTCTTCCGCAGGTTCTCGAAGTGCAGCTCGACGCAGTAGGCGCAGCCATTGATCATCGAGACGCGCAGCTTCACGAGCTCGATCAAGCCTCGATCGAGTGACACTCGCGCGAGTTCTTGCTCGAGCGCGCGGAGGGCCTTCTGGGCTTCGGGGAAAATGTCGAGCGGCAGGCGTTGCTTCATGGGATTGGGCTTTCAGCGTCGATAGTGAAGGAGCGCTTCGGGAACGGGCGAGAGAGGCGGGTGGGCGGCGTCGGGCACGGGAGCGCCGGCGCACAACGCGAGCGGGAGATGGCCGGCCCAGCACTCGACGCCGAGGTCGTCGTCGTCGTCGAGCGGGCCTCCGCTCCGCACTTTGACGGAAGCCTCTTCGATGGGGAGCGCCAGGATCCGCGTCGCCGCGAGCTCTTTCTCGTTCGGCGGGCGGCAGAGCGCGGCGCGGCCCTTTTGTACGTGCTCCACGAGCAGGCGCGACGCGGTGAGCTTTTCCTCTCGATCGACGAGCTCGGTCGCGCTCCCGAGGATCACCACGGAGCGATAGTTCAGCGAGTGGTGAAAGGCGGAGCGGGCGAGCACTAGCCCGTCCAGCAGCGTCACGCTCACCGCGAGCGGTAGGCCCGCCGCCCCGGACTTCGTGAGCCGACTCGCGAGCGCGCCGTGCAGGAGCAAGCGGTCGTCCCAGCGCGCGTAGGCCATCGGGATGACGAAGGGTTGCCCGTCCAGCGCGAAGCCGACCGAGCAGAACAGCGCTTGGTCGAGGATCGAGTAAGCGAGCGCGCGATCGTACGAGGCGCGCGCCGGTATGCGCGCGACCTTGCTGCGCGAGGTCGGAACGAAGCTCGGTGCGCCGGGCTGGCTCTGCATGCCCGTAATCTGCCGTCAAACTGGTAGTGCCGGAACGACCAGTTCTATAAAATGCGACATACCAGTTCAATGCGCCCGATCTCCTTCCCCCTGGTGCTCGACGACGACGCCCGCTCACCGCTCTTCGTCCGCATCGCCCGCGCGGTCTCGCGCGACATCGCTCGCGGGCGCCTCAAGCCCGGCGATCGCCTGCCCGGTACGCGCACGCTCGCGGAGACGCTCGGAGTGCACCGGAGCACCGTGGTGGCCGCTTTCGCGGAGCTCTCCTCACAGGGCTGGCTCGAGACCAGACCCGGCGGCGCCACGTCGGTCGCTCGCGCGAGCCCCGAACCGAAGCCGCAGCGCTTTGCACCGCACGCGGTGCCGCGCCAGAAGGTCCCCAGTCGGACCGGCTTCGAGCTCGAGCCCTCGCCCGTACCCCTCGTTCCGCTGCCGTTACTCCCGAAGGGCGCGCTCGCCCTGTGGGGCGGCATCCCGGATTTGCGGCTCGTCCCCGTCGAGCTCGTGGCGCGCGCGTATCGGCGCGCCGCGCGCAGGCACGGCGCGAGTCTGCTCGGCTACAGCCGTGATCTCCGCGGTCACACCCGTTTGCGGCACGCGCTCGCGGAGCTCGTCTCGAGCGCGCGCGGGCTCGCCGCGGTGGCCGATGACGTGCTCGTCACGCGGGGCAGCCAAATGGCGCTCGATCTCCTCGCGCGCTCGCTGGTCAAGCCGGGGGACGTCGTGGCGGTCGAGGCTCTCGCCTATCGGAGCGCGGTCAACGTGTTCCGGCGAGCGCAGGCCAAGGTCGTGCCGATCGCGGTCGACGCGCACGGCATCGACGTGGATGCGCTCGAGGCGCTGACGCAGCGGACGCGCGTGCGCGCGGTCTACCTCACGCCCCATCACCAGTACCCGACGACGGTCATGCTCTCGCCTCAACGCCGGCTCAAGCTGCTCGAGCTCGCGGGTCGTGAACGCATCGCGCTGATCGAGGACGACTACGATCAGGAGTTCCACTACGATGGCCGCCCGGTTCTGCCGCTCGCCAGCAACGACCCGCACGGGAACGTCGTCTACGTCGGAACCCTGGCCAAGATCCTCGCGCCCGGGCTAAGGCTCGGGTTCGTGGTGGGCCCCGCTTCGCTCATCGCGCGAATGACCGACGAACGCGCGCTGGTCGATCGGCAGGGCGATCAGGTGCTCGAGTGCGCCGTCGCCGAGTTGCTCGAGGACGGCGATCTTCAGCGTCACGTGCGGCGCGTTCGGCGCCTCTACCAGGCACGGCGGGACGCGCTCTCTGCCGCGCTCGAAAAGCATTTGGCGCGCGTGCTTTGCTTCTCGCGACCGGCGGGCGGCCTCGCGCTCTGGGCCGACGTGGATCCCGAGCTCGACCTTGCCCGCTTCCAAACGCGCTGCAAGGAGGCCGGCGTCTACTTCCAGATCGGGCGCGAGTTCACCTTCGACGGCGAGGACGCGCCCTTCGCGCGCTTCGGCTACGCGCTGCTCGACGAGCGCGAGCTCGCGACCGCGGTCAGGCGTATGAGCCGCTGCCTGCCGCGGTCGCGCTGAAGGAGGCCCTCGACCCGCGAGTCAGGGAGTGCCGCGCAGCATGCTCTGGAACGGCTCGCCGAACATCGTGTACGGCTGGGCGGGCTCGAGCGCGCTCGCCTCGTCGAGTCGAGCTCTGAGCTCGCTCGGGATCACGAGCTCGAGAGCCCTCAGGTTGGACTCGAGCTGGGCGAGCTTGGTCGCGCCGATCAGCGTCGACGTGACCTCTCTCTGGCCGACGACCCACGCGAGGGCGACCTCCGCGGGCGGCCGCTCGAGCTCCTTGGCCACGCTGTCGAGCGCGTCGAGTACCCGGAAGTTCTTGTCGGTGAACTTCTCGAACACCGGGTTCCCCTTCAGGAGGTTGAGCCTTCCCGTCCCCTCGACGCCCGAGGCGCCGCGCCGATACTTCCCGGAGAGAAACCCGCTCGCGAGCGGGCCCCACGGGGTGATCCCGATCCCGAGCTCGCGCGCCATCGGGAAGTACTCGCGCTCGATCGAGCGCTCCACGAGCGAGTACTCGAGCTGCAGGGCCGCGACGCGCGTCTTGCGATCGCGCTCGGCGAGCGTCTGAAAGCGCGCCGCGTACCACGCCGGAACGTTCGAGAGCCCGACGTAGCGCACGAGGCCCCTCTGGACGAGCGAGTCGAGGGTCTCCTCGACCTCTTCGAGCGGCGTCGTCATGTCCCAGAGGTGGAGCCAGTAGAGGTCGACGTAGTCGGTGCCGAGACGTCGCAGCGAGCCCTCGAGCGCGCGGTAGATGTTCTTGCGCCCGTTACCGCCCGCGTTCACGTTCCCGGGCTCCGTGTTGAAGGAGAACTTCGTCGCGAGCACGAGCTTGTCGCGCAGGCCCCGCTCGCGCACGAAGCGGCCGAGCAGCTCCTCACTCTTGCCGCCGACGTAGCCGTCGGCCGTATCGAGGAAGTTGCCGCCGTGATCGACGTAGTGGTTGAAGAGCGCGCGGGCGCCCTCGTCATCGGTACCCCAACCCCAATCGGTGCCGAAGGTCATGGTGCCGAAGCAGAGCGGGCTGACTTTGAGGCCGGTGCGGCCGAGCGTGACGGTGTCGGTGAGCTTCATGCCCCGGAATCTGGGACGCCGGCGCCTGGGAAAGAAGGTGCACAATCGTGCAAGTGCTATTAAGCTCAGCTTAATAATGGCGCGCGGCGACTTGAGCGGGCTAGAGGCGTTTCTCACGGTGGCCGAGAAGCGCGGCTTCAGCGCAGCCGCCCGCTCCCTCGGCGTCTCGGCGTCGGCGTTGAGCCAGGCGGTGAGCAGCCTGGAAGAGCGCGTCGGCGTGCCCTTGCTCACGCGCACCACGCGTAGCGTCAACCTGACCGAGACGGGCCGCCGCCTCTTCGAGCGAGCGCGCCCGGCGCTTCGAGAGACGCTAGCGGCCATCGACGAAGCCAGCGCGTCACGGGACATCGCGCGAGGCACGCTCAGGATCACGCTCGGGCGCATCGGCGCACCGCTCCTCATCGAGCCGCTGCTCGCGCCGCTGCTCTCCGCGCATCCGGAGCTTTCGCTCGAGGTCTCCATCGACGACCGCTTCGTCGACATCGTGGAGTCGGGCTTCGACGCCGGGATCCGGCTGAGTGAAGCGATCGCCCCCGATCTGGTCGCGGTGCGCCTGACCCCGCCCTTTCGTTGGGTCGTCGCGGGGTCAAAGGAGTACCTCGCGCGGCGCGGACGGCCGGAGCGACCGCGCGATCTGCTCGAGCATGACTGCATCGGCTATCGGATGAGCTCGACGGGCGCCCTCTACGCCTGGGAGTTCCAGCGGCGGGGCCGCGAGGAATCAGTGGAGGTCAAAGGTCGGCTCGTCTGCAACGACGGCGGCGTGATGTTGAACGCGGCGCTCGCCGGGCTCGGGCTCGTCTATCACAGCGAGTCCATCCTCGCGCCGCACGTCGAGAGCGGGGCTCTCGAACTCTTGCTCGAGCCCTACGCCGTCAAGGTGCCGGGGTTTTTCCTCTACTTCCCGCAGGCGTCGCGCAACGATCCGAAAATCAGAGCATTCATCGAGATCGCTCGGCGCACGCTGTCGTCACGGCCGACCCAGTAGCATCGCGGAGCGAGCTTCGTTGCCGGGCGCACGCCCCGCGCTCACCACTCGATTGCCTTCTGATCCCGGAAGAAGCCGCCGTTCGGGCCGCTCCGGTCGAGCGTCGCCGCCCACACGATGCCGGCTGCTCCCTGCCGGACGTCGCGAGATGCGGAGCTGCCTCCCATGCGCGTTCGCACCCAGCCAGGACAGACCGCGTTGACCTTGATGCGGCGCGGATCGAGGGCGAGCTCTCGAGCGAGAATGCGCGTGAACGCGTTGAGAGCGACTTTGGAAACGCTGTAGGCGTTCCTTGGCCAGCCGCCGAGGTTTCCGCGCTCGCGCACGGCGGAGACGAAGCCTTTGACCAGCCCCTCGAGGCGGAGCCTGCCGAGCGCCGGATCGAGCAATTCTCGTGCGAGCTCGGGCGAGACACGGGTGAGCTCGCCCGCGCCGCTCGACACCATCACGATGTTCGCGTCCGGCGCAAGGCGAGGGAGCAGGGCGTCCGTCACTCTGACCGCGCCCCGGTAGTTCACGTCGATGGTGCGATTTGCCACGTGTTCATCGAAGCCGTCCAGCGCGATGCCTGCGTTGTTGACCAGCGCGTCGAGAGGCGGCTGACCTTCGAGCTCTGCGGCCAGGCGCTCGATGCTCTCCGGATCTTCGATGTCGAGCTGAACGGCACGCACCGCGCCACCTCGCGCCAAGAGATTGGCCGCGTCTCGGCCGAGTGTGATGTCGCGAGCCGCGAGCAGGACCGAATAGCCGCGCGACAGAAGCTGCCGGCAGGTTTCGAGGCCGAGGCCGCGGTTCGCTCCGGTAACGAGGGCCGAAGCCATGTCCTAGGCGTTGGTCCGCACGGGGGAATTGGCAAGGGGAGGTATTTTCGTGGCGAGGCGCGTCTCGGGGAATCCAAAGTGATCTCCCTTTGTTGGCGCTGGTAGCTCGCGGCCCTGGCCTCCGAGCGCCCCGTCACGATCGAGTCGAGAGCACGACCAGCCGCGGGGGCGCGTGATTACTGCGGAATTCAATCATGCCTCCTGTGCCAGTTCGCCTCATTCCGCTGGTACGCCTGGCGAGCGACTGGCAAAAGCTCGATTTGCAGCCCAAGTTGAAAGCGATGGCCTCCCGCCGCGTGCTCCGCCTGCGCACCATCCTGGGGGCAGTCACGGTGTGGCTGGTGGTGCTCTCGACGGCCGTAGTGGGCGTGCTCCTGCTCCTGAGCTCTTACCTCGAGCATGCCACGGTCGAGCTCGGCAGCGGGCTCGAGAGTGTGCGGCTCGCGGAAGAAGTCGAGCTCAACCTGCTGCTGCACGATCGCGCCGACGAGGAGGGGCGGATCGAGATCGAGAGCGAGCTCCAGGCCCAGCTCCGCGAGCTTGGGCCCTTCGCCCTGCCGGGCGCCGAGACCGATCTACTACGCCAGGTGGAGGAACGCGTTCGCCAATACCTCGATGTAGCGCGTACGATGGACGGGGCGCCGAGCGTTTCGGAGCGCCAACCCGCGGTCGCCGCCCGCCTGGAGGCGGCGCGCTCTTCGCTCGAGGCTCTGGTCGACATGAACGTCGAGCAGGCGCGCGTCGCGAGGACTCGGGCCACCCACTGGAACGACGTCGCCAAGGTGCTCGGACTGGGGAGTGGCGTCTTGCTGTTCGGAACGGCGGGGCTGGTGATTTGGTGGGTGAGCACGCGCGCGTTCAGGCCGGTGTTGGAGCTCGGCAGGGTGATGGAGCGCTTCGGCAAGGGCGAGCGCAGCGTTCGGGCGACGGAGAGCGGCCCTTCCGAGCTCCGGGAGATGACGCTGCGGTTCAACGAGATGGCGGACGCGCTCGGGGCGCAGCGGAAGGCTCAGCTGACCTTCATGGGGGGCGTCGCTCACGATCTCCGAACCCCATTGTCCGCGCTGCGAATGGCGCTCGCGGCGCTTCCTCCGGAGCGGCCGCTGCCACCAGAGGCGCGCTTGAGGAGAACGCTCCAGATCGCTCAGCGGCAAGTGACGAGGCTCGAGCGCATGTTGGGGGATCTGATCGATACGGCGAAGATCGAGTCAGGGCGCTTGGAGTTGAAGTTCGAGGTGGCGGACGCGCGCGAGGTCGTCTCCGACGTGCTGTCGCTCTTCGAGGAGGCCGCGACGGAGCACCGATTGCTGCTGGAGGTGCCGAGGGAGAAGGTGGCGATCCTGTGCGATGCGTTGCGGCTCGGGCAAGTGGTGACGAACCTGGTGAGCAACGCCATCAAGTACTCGCCGCGCGGGGGCTCCATCCGTGTCTCCCTCGCACGACGAACCGAGCTCACGGAGGACGTGGTGATCTCGGTGAGTGATCAGGGGATCGGGATGTCCGAGGAAGACCAGCGGCACCTGTTCGAGCCGTTTCGGCGGGTGGGCTTGGGAAAAGATTCCGTTCCCGGAGTGGGGCTTGGATTGTTCGTCGTGCAGCAGATCGTGCGCGCGCACGGCGGGTATATCGATGTAGAGAGCGCGCCGGGTAACGGCTCGACGTTTCGCGTGCACCTGCCCGGCGCAACCCTGCACTGACGCGATGCCGCCGGGACCTCGCGCGGCGCCACCGCGCGCCTCACCCGCCGAGGTGCTCCTCGCTGCTCTCGATCAGGCGATTGGCGAAGGTGGTCAGCGTGTAGGTCCCCACGCCGAGCACCGTCTCGAACGCCTGCGCGTGCGTGAAGCCTGCGCCCAGAAAGGCCGCCAAGCGTTGCTCGTCGACCGCGCCGCGGCGTTCGAGGAGCGCGAGCGTGAACGTCCTCAAGGCTTCGAGGCGAGCATCGCCGAGCGCATCTCCCTCGACGAGAGCCGAGACGAGCTCGGGCGGCGCCTTCAGCGAGGCCAGCAATCGACGATGGGTCGCGACACAAAAGGTGCAGCCGTTCACGCGGCCCATGGTCATCGCCACGACTTCTCGCTCGAGCGGCGAGAGTGAGGAGTGCTCGAACGCGTCGAGCATGCCGAGGGCTTGTCGAAGGAAGAGCGGAGAGCTCGCGTAGTGAGTCAAGGGCTTCGGGATCGCGCCGAACTTCTGTTTCGAGCCGAGGAGGGCCGCGCGGGCCGGCTCGGGTGCGGTGGTTTCGTCGAAGGTGGGAAAGGGATCGGGCATGGGCTTGGTCCTTGGTTGTTATTGCAACTATTGGAGCGTCGAGAGAAAGAATGTCGGGCTCGCGCCTATTCCAAGTTCTGGTTCAGGCGCGCGAGCGTCCTCCGCGTGATCTCCAGATCTCGCTCCGGAACGCCGCGCTCGAGCCGCTCGACGAGCGTTTTCGCCAGAGGCACGAGCTTCTTCTGGAGTGCCTTGCCGTGCCTGGTAAGACACACGACTTTGGCGCGAGCGTCCTTCTCGTCGGGTTCGCGGCGCACGAGATCGTGCGCCTCCATCGTATCGAGGATGCGCGACATGGTGGGGCGATCGCGGAGGGTGCTCTCACTGAGCGCGGACGGGCTCTGTCGATCGCGGTTCCAGAGACGAACCAGCACGATCCATTGCTCGGGCGTCAGCTCCAGCCCTTCGTTCGCGAAGGCGCGGTAGGTCGCGCCGCGCAGGCGTTGGTAAAAGGCGTGAATGAGGAACGGCAGCGCCTTCTCGAGGAGAACCTGGTCGCCGTCGAACTGATCGCGCATCGCTCCCCGAGGCATAGGCCACCGCGCAGTGATTGTCAATGCAACCAATGGCGCGCAAGAAAATCGAGCACTCACGTCGAGCGATCGGCTAACGAGCCTCGAGCGCGTGAACGTGGAGGCGCTCGACCGGGACCGGGCCGCCGAAGTAGCCGAGAAAGCGCGCGCCCCAAACGCCCAGCATGCCGACGAGCATGAAGAGCGCAGCAAACGATGTGGCGCGGCTCGTGACCCGGCCTGGGTTTGCGGTGGGTCGGGGGCCGCGAACGTACTGGTAAGCCGAGCTCAGGCTCAGCCCCACGACGAGCGGCGTGAGGACGAAGACGAGCGGGTGAAAACGGAGGGCTGCGGCGACGTCACCACGAAGGAGCGCGAGCGTCGCGCGAGTGAGGCCGCACCCGGGGCAGGGGATGCCGAAGAGGGTCGCTGTCGGACACACCGGGAGCCCGAGCGCGATGACGACGGCCACCACGACGCCTGCAGCGATCACTTGCACGGCCCGGCCCGACGCGGATTGCACGCACCAAGCGTTCACGCGTGAGCCCTCATCGTCAACTCGGGCGGCGCGCGACTCTCACAAACGGCTGCGGCGCCGAGTCTTTCGACCGGGCGCCGCGGTGCCGCGCTTTCTTCAGCGACGAGCGATCAGCGAGGCTGACCGCCGCCGGCCGCTTGCCAGATTTCGTTCAAATCGTGAGGCAGGAAGTAGATACCAAAAAACAGGTAGAGCACCGGGTGCGGGACCTGAGCGTTCGGGACTCCAGCCATCTGCTTCGCCTCCAAGACCTTTGCGGGCAGGCCCCAGAGGTTGATGATGCCGATGATCGGCAGGAAGAACATGATCGGGCTGATGTCGTCCTTGCCGCGGAACGCTTTGAGCTCGTTCAGCATGCCCCACATCGCGAGCAGGCCGTAGATGCCGCACGTCACGTACGTGAGCACGAACACCATCACGGGGTTGCGCGTCTTGCCGATCGGCCCGCGCGCACCGAGCGCGGCGCCGCCCGCCGGGGCGATGGCGCCGCCGGGCGCGCCGTAGCCCTGCATGGGGGCCGGAGCACCGTACCCGGGAGCCTGCGCGGGAGCGCCGTAACCACCCGCTCCGGGACCGCCAGGCGGAGGACCACCAAAGCCGCCGGGCGGAGGACCACCTGGAGGAGGACCGCCGAAGCCACCGGGCGGAGGGCCACCTGGAGGAGGACCGCCGAAGCCGCCGGGCGGAGGACCGCCAGCGGGCGGACCACCGTAGCCACCGGGTGGAGGACCACCGGCGGGCGGACCACCGTAGCCACCACCGGGCGGACCGGCGGGGGGAGCGCCGTACGCGCCGGGCGGAGGTCCGGCTGGCGGAGCACCCGGACCAGCGGGGGGAGCGCCGTAGGGGCCAGGCGCCTGACCATAAGGATTGAAGCCCATCCCCGCCGGGTCGGCGACCATCGTACCACCCAGAGGGTTGACGGGGTGCTCAGCAGGGGGCGCGGCGGGCGCGGGCGCACCGGGAGGAGGACCGAAACCAGCCGGCGCGGCGCCGGGAGGAGGTCCGAAGCCACCGGGCGGGCCAGCAGGAGGCGCGCCGAAACCGCCTGGTTGCCCCGCGGGCGGAGCGCCGGCAGGAGCGCCGAAGCCGGGGGACGGCGCGCTACCCATCGACGGCGGCGCAACCCCGAGCATCGTGCCCTTGAGCTGCGGACGCGGAGCAGCGGCACCGGGAGCAGGCGCAGCGGCAGGAGCGGGAGCCGGGGCGGGAGCGCCCGGAAGGGGAGCACCGGGGGCGGGTGCGCCGGGCGCCGGAGCTCCGGGCTTCGGAGCGCCCGGACCGGGGGCGTTCATCATGAGCATGGTCCCCTTGAACTTGGGGGCAGCCGCACCTTTCAAATTGAACCCGCACTTCTTGCAGGTCGTCGCTGCCTCTTCGTTCTGGGTCCCACAGTTCGGGCAAAACACTCCGCACCTCCGATAAATCTTGTTCGGTTCCGCTTGTACGCGATCGTTCTTCGGCGGGCGCCCAGCCTAGGCCGCTCCGTTCCGATACTCAAGCGGGACGATGGCACTTTCTTCGTTTTGCTCCGCCCTTGACACCCCGCTTTGCAGGTCACTACGGTTCGCCTCGCCCCGGGGTCCCGGGCCTTCCAACCAGCGTCGCTTTCAAGGCGACGAGTGCCCACCCCGCCTCGGGAAACGGACAAGCAGATGTCATTCGCGCTCACCGCGGAGCAGGAGCGACAGCTCCAAGAAATTCTCGGCAGGTATCCGAACCGGATGGCGGCGTGCATCCCGGTCCTGCATCTGTGCCAAGACGCCAACGACAACTGGGTTTCTGAAGAGGTCATCCTCTTCGTCGCTCAGCGCCTCGACCTGAGCCCTGCTCACGTGAAGGGCGTCGTCACGTTCTACACGCTCTTCAACCAGGAGAAGCCGGGCAAGCATCAGGTCTGGGTGTGTCGCACGCTCTCCTGCGCCCTGCGTGGCAGCGAACAGATCCTCGCTCACTGCGAGAAGCGGCTCGGCTGTCACGTCGGTGGAACCAGCAAGGACGGCAAGGTCACGCTCCGCACCGCAGAGTGTCTCGCGAGCTGTGGCACCGCGCCGATGATGCAGGTCGACAAGACCTATTACGAGAACCTCACCCTCGAGCAGGTCGACAAGATCCTCGACGGCCTCGTGAAGAGCTAGCGCCCACGAGCAACGGTCGAATCGAGCGAAGATGATCAAGCAGACGAGCTACCTCACTCATTCTTACGGCAAGCCCGACAGCTGGAAGCTTGCCAACTACGAGGCGGCGGGCGGCTACCGCGGCGCGAAGAAGGCGCTCTCGATGACGCGCGAGCAAGTCATCGACGAGGCGAAGAAGGCGCACGTGCGCGGCCGCGGCGGCGCCGGCTTCGACGCGGGCATGAAGTGGAGCTTCATGCCCAAGGAGAGCAAGAAGCCCTGCTACCTCGTGATCAACGCCGACGAAGGCGAGCCCGGGACGTTCAAGGATCGCTCCATCATGGAGATGAATCCGCACGCGCTGGTCGAGGGCTGCATCATCGGCGCGTACGGCATCGGCGCGCACGCGGCGTACATCTACGTCCGTGACGAGCTCCACCTCTCGAAGCAGCGCTTGTGGGACGCCATCAAGGAGGCGCGCGCCAAGGGCTACCTCGGCGAGCGCCCCTTCGGCCGGGACTACGCGGTCGAGGTTTACGTCCACACGGGCGCCGGCGCGTACATCTGCGGTGAAGAGACGGCGCTCCTGAACTCGCTCGAAGGGCGCCGCGGTGAGCCGCGCTTGAAGCCGCCGTTCCCGGCGCAGTACGGCGCGTTCGGTTGCCCGACCACCGTCAACAACGTCGAGACCATCGCGATCATGCCGACCGTCTTCGAGATGGGCGGGGACGAGTTCAGCAAGCTCTCGGCGCTCCACTCGTTGAACGACGGCGGCGCGCGCATCTTCGGCGTGAGCGGCCACGTGAAGAAGCCGGGCCTCTACGAGTGCCAGGTCGGGCTCACCCTGCGCGAGCTCATCTACGACCTCGGCGGCGGCATCCTGAACGACCGGAACCTACTCGGGGTGATCCCGGGCGGTTCGTCGTGCCCGGTGCACCTGCCCGATGAGATCGTCAACGTGAAGGACCCGCGCTTCGAGCCCTATAACGGGAAGAGCATCCTCGACCTCCCGCTCGGCGTGGACACCTTCCGCGGCGCCGGCAGCATGCTCGGCACCTGCTGCGCGATCGTCCTCTCGGACGCGGCGGACCCCGTGCTCGCGCTCCACAACCTGATGCGCTTCTACAAGCACGAGTCCTGCGGTCAGTGCACGCCGTGTCGCGAGGGTTGCGGCTGGATCGAGCGCATCCTGAACAAGGTCGTCGCGGGCACCGCCACGATCGAAGAGCTGGATCGGGTGCACGAGATCGCGTCCGACATCACGGGCAACACCATCTGCGCTTTCGGGGACGGCGCGGCGCAGCCCGCGCTCGCCTTCGTCCGCAAGTACCGGAAGCACTTCGAAGACTACATCCTGACCGGCGGCCGGTCCCAAACCAAGAGCCTGACGATCTGATGCCGCGCTCGCTTTCTTCCACTCGCCGGGTGTTCCCATGACCGTCGGTAGCGTCTTCTTCGCTCTCTGCAGCATCGTGAGTCTGCTCGGCGCCGTCGCCACGATCTCTGCCCGCAACCCCATCCGCGGCGCGGTGGGGCTGCTCGCGACCATCGTCGGCATCGCCGGGCTCTTCCTCAAGCTCGACGCTCAGTTCATGGCGGCGATTCAGCTCATCGTCTACGCGGGAGCGGTCGTCGTCCTGTTCGTGTTCGTCATCATGCTGCTCGGCCCGGACGCGAGCGCGGTCCCGGCCGGCCCCGCCAAGGCCAAGATCTCGCGCGCCATCGCCGCCGCGCTGATGGCCATCCTCGCCATCGCCGCGCTCGTGCTGTTCGCGCAAGCCACGCCCCAGGCGACCGCCTTCCAGCCGACGCCCCCCGGTCACGGCAGCGTCGAAGCGGTCGGCGGGCTCTTGTTCGGCAAGGGCCTCGTCCCGTTCGAGCTCTCGACCGCGCTCCTCATCGTGGCGGCCATCGGCGCCATCGCGGTCGCCTCCACGCGCCACCGCCCGAAGGCGAAGAAGGCGCCGGAGAGCCCCACCAAGCGCTTGTTCGCGGGGCCGCTGCACCCGCGTGACGCAGGTCACCCGCTGACCAAGGAGTCCGCATGAACGCGCTCGGCTACATGATCGAGCACTACGTCCTGGTCTCGGGCGTGATCTTCACGCTCGGCGCCATCGGCTTTCTGGTGCGCCGCAACGTGCTGGTCCAGCTGATGAGCATCGAGCTCATGCTGAACGCCACGAACCTCGCGCTGGTCGCTTACAACCGCCAGTACACGGGCGACATGAGCGGCCAGCTCTTCGCCTTCTTCATCATCGCCGTCGCGGCCGCCGAGGTCGCCGTCGGGCTCGCCATCGTGCTCGCGTTCTATCGCCTGCGCGGCACCGTCTTCAGCGACGAAGGCGATTCGCTCCGGCACTGATTGCGTCGCTAATTACTCAGAGCATCCAGCATGCAAGCGCTTCAGGTTCTTTTCCCGCGTAACGACTGTACGCTGCTCGCGTTCATCGTCGTTTTGCCGCTCATCGGCGCCGTCATCAACGGCGTGTTCGGCAAGCGACTCGGACGGGAGGCGGTGACGCTGGCGGGCCTTTCGACCGTCTTCGCCTCGTTCTTGCTCAGCGTCGGCGCCTTCGCGCTGCTCGCGAGCGCCGAAGGTGAGGGCGCGGTTCGCCTCTACTGGCGAGGCTGGGAGTGGATGACGATGTCCTCTCGGGGAGGCAACTCCTTCCCGATCGAGGTCGCGCTCTCGGTCGATCAGCTGAACGCCACGATGGCGCTCGTCGTGACCGGCGTCGGCTTTCTGATCCACCTCTATTCGAGCAAGTACATGGAGGAGGATCCCGGGTTTTACCGGTTCTTCGCCTACCTGAACCTGTTCAT
>JAEZYO010001046.1 GCA_023419055.1 Pseudomonadota bacterium
GGAGCGACCTCGGCCGCTTGCGGAGCCGGCGCCGGGCGCGACGGCGCCGCCACCCCGAAGCGCTCGGCGAGAGCGCGCGCGTCGGCCGCGACCGCGCCGTTCGGGTTCGCTTTCGCGTAGGTCGCGACCTGGAGCGCGACGTCCTCCGAGCGACCGAGCTGCTCGGCGTAGTACATCGCGAGCTGCGCCGCGCGATCATTGCCGACTTCGAGCTCGAGGGCGCAGAGCGAGTACGAGAGCGCGTGTTCGCCCGGGTACTCTTCGGCGAGTGAGATGAAGAGCTGGGCGGCCTCCGAGAGCTCGGCGGCTGGTACTGCTTGACCCGCCTGAAGCCGTTCCAGGATCGCCGTCGCGAGCAGCTGCCGCAGCGTCGCGTCACGCCCGCCCTCGATGGCGCGGGCGTTGCGGAAAGCTTGCGCGGCGTTCGCGAGATCTCCCGCGCTGCGCCGAACTTCGCCCTCGTCCTGATAGAGCGCGACCTGGCGCTCCCGGTCCTCGACGAGCGCGATTTCGAGCGCGAAATACGGGATCGCTTCGAGCCACTCGCCGGCGGCCTTGTGCAGCTCGCGCGCGGCATAGATCGCGTACTGGGCGGCGGGATCGTACTCGATCGCGCGACGATAATTCTCGATGGCCTTGCGCGGCTGGCTGAGCGGCGGCTCCGACCAGAGCCTGCCGAGCTCCTCGTGGATCGTGCTCACCTGCGCGCGTAAGGCAGGATCGCTAACTGCGAGCGGCGTCATCGCTTTGGCGCGACGCTCGAGCAAGGCGACGAGCGCCTTGGCATCCCCCTTCTCACGGTAGAGCTCCGCCAGCCGGTCCGCCGGAGCAGACTGCGTCGGATCGCGATCGATCGCGATCATCAAGGCGCGCGCCGCCCGGTGCGCGTCACCGAGCGTGATGGACCAGACGCTCGCGGCTTCGGTCAGCCAATGGCAGGCCAAAGAAGGGTCACTGGTCGCCGTCCCGACCTTTTCGAGCAGCATCGCGTACGATTTCGGATCGCTCTGCCCGGCCTGATGCGCTTGGTTGATCGCGTCTTGGTCATGCGGATTCTGGACCAGACGTTGGACCAGCGCCTCCATCTCACGAGGGTCCATACTGCGCAGGACCGTAACATGCGGTCTTCACACACGGCAACGCTCGCACGCGCCTCTTTTCAGTCGGATCTTCAGAGTCTCAGCCAGATCCGAAGCGCGCTCTTCACACCAAATAAATCTAGTCGAAGCGGCCGTAGCGCTCGTTGCCCTTGCGCTCGAGTTTCGGAGTCGCCGAGGCCGGTGCGCGTTTGCCCCCGTTTCGCTTGATACGAGCCGAACTCGCTGGTTCGGGTGATGACACGACGGATCGATTCGTCGAAAGGGCGGGAGCAGGCGCAGAATTTTCTACGGGAGCCGTAGTCGATTCACGAGACTCGGAGAGCGCCGCGACCTGGGAGCGTTCACTGGTTCTCAGCGGCTCGGCGGAGATCGGCTCAGCGGCCGGTACCACTGCTGCAGGCGGCGTCGCCGTCCGCAACGAAACGACCGCGGTAGCGGCGGACGCGAGCAGCGCGAGCAGCAACACGGTGATCCACGTTCGACGCGTGCGACGTGGCGGCCGAGGTGGCGCGACGCTCGTGAGGTGGACTCCGCTCGCTGCGCTGCCCGCCTCCTCCACCGCCGCGTCGATGAGAGCGATGAACGCCTCTGCGCTCTGCGGGCGTTCCGACGGTGCCTTCGCGAGCGATCTCCGCAGCACGCGCTCGAGCCCCGGAGGCAAGTCGATGTCCGGAGCGATCTCGGAGAGCGGCGCGGGCTCGTCCTTGATGTGCCGCGCCATCACCACCACCGCGTCGTCGTCGGCGAACGGCGCTCGCCCGGTGAGCATGTGATAGTAGAGAACGCCGAGCGAGTAGAGATCGCTCCGCGCATCGAGGGGAGCTCCCTGCGCTTGCTCGGGCGACATGTAGCGAGGCGTGCCGAAGACGGTGCCGGCCTGAGTCTCGAGCACGTCGAGCGGGCCGCTCTCGCCGCCCATCCACTTCGCGATCCCGAAGTCGAGCACCTTGCAGATCTCGCGCGAGGTGCTCGCGACCGGCTTCGTCAAGAAGAGATTGTCGGGCTTCAAATCTCGATGAATGATGCCCTTCTGGTGCGCTTCGGCGAGCGAGAGGAGGGCATGTCGAACGAAGCGCGTCGCCTCTCTCCAGTTGAGGCGCCCCGTGCGCTTCAGCCGCTCGCCGAGCGTCTCCCCCTCCAGCATCTCCATGACCAGAAACCACGAGCCGTCCTCGGCTTCGCCGAAGTCGAAAGCCGTGACGCTGTGCGGGCTCGCGAGCGAGCTCACCGCGCGCGCCTCGCGCTCGAAGCGGGCCTTGGCCTCCGGATCGTAGGCGCGATCCCGCCGCATGATCTTGAGCGCGACGTCACGGCCGACCGCCTCCTGCCGGGCGCGGTAGACGTGACCCATCGATCCACGACCGAGTCGTGACAAGATGGTGAAGCGACTGGCGAACGTCGTGCCGAGCAGCGGATCGTCACCCGCCTCCGCGAGCGCGTACACGTCGACGAAGGCGAGCCCGTGATCGGGACACCGCGCCACGACCCCCGACTGCGGCACGTAGCCGGGGAATGACTCCGGCTCGCGGCGGCAAAGCGGGCAGGTGAGACGCGAACCGCGTGACGGCGGCAGCGTCGCGTCCGAAACGGAGACCGGCATGGAGGGGACCGCGATCAGCCCGACCATACACGCCGAACGCGTTCCGAACCAATCGGCGGCCCACCGCGGAGCTTTCCCCGCTCGAGACCCGCGCTGTAACAGTCGAGAGTTACTGGGTATTGCTCTCGAAGAGGCTCAGCGCCGACCGGAGCCGCCGGACTCACCCGCACCCCCGACCTCGCACCCCTGGTCGATTTCACCCGAGCAGTCGTTGTCGACGCCGTCACCACACGCGTCCACCGGCTGGCACTCCCGGCAGCGGCCGAGCCCGCAGACATTCCCGACGGGGCAGGCCGGCGGCCCGATCACGCCCTCGGCTTCGCACCTCACCTGCCCGAGATCGTCGTGGACCAAGAGCGAACAAGCGGACGCCAACAACGCGAGGGAGGAGAGCAGCACCGATCGCAACTTCAGAAGCTCCCGCTGAGCCGGAGTTCCGCGTGTCGGGGAGCATCGGGTGTGCGTCCGAAGTAGAGCAGTACGGCCCCCGACCCGGAGAGGAGGCCCACCGCGAAGGCGATGTCGGCGATGCGCGCCAGATCTTCGGCTTCCTCCACGCGCTGCTCGAGCTCCTCGACGTCGACTCCGTCTCCAGTGCTCTCCCCTCGCGGATCGCGCGCGAGCGCCTGAACGCCGAACACCGTTCCGACGAGCAGAGCCGCGACCGAGATGCCGCCTGTCGCGAACACCCACTCATCGAGCTTTCCACGCGGCGGTTTGGGAGCCGGCGGGGGAGCCGGGCACGGCGCCGCTAGAGAGCTCGAGCTCGAACGCGGCGTGAGCTCGGCGCGCGCGCCTTCGAGCCTTCGAATCGCGTCGCGCGCCCGCTCGAGTTCCGCGTCGTCGGTCTCGAGCTCGAGATAGCGCGTCAGGTAGTGGATCGCGTCCTCGAAGCGGCCGAGCTTCTCCGAGACGACGGCCAGGTTGTAGACGAGATCCTTCCCGGTCGGGTCGAGCCCGTACGCGACTTCGAGCTCACCGAGCGCTTGCCGATACTTACCCCCGCGGTAGTAATCGAGCGCCTTCTCGAAGTGGCGCGCCGCCTCGGTCGACGGGTCCCCGCCTTCCCTCACCTCGTCCCGGCGTGGCGGCTCCGCGCGAGCTTCTGGGGCAAAGAGCAAGATGACGCTCGTAAAAGCGAGCCAGCGGAGCATTCGTCGCGGGAGCTTACTCCAAAGTCCTACGCGCTTTTCGGAAAGCTATACTGACCGAGCGTGAACCCCGCCCCCCGCCTGCCCGAAATGCCGCCGCAAGGTTCGCGTCTGAACTCGACGGCCGTTTTCTCTCTGTGCGCGAGCGTGGCGGGCTTCATGTGTTTGTTCGGCTTCGGTGGGATCCTCGGCGTGATCCTCGGCCTCGTGGCGCGCTCGGAAATCGCGCGCTCCGAGGGCCGCGAGCACGGTCGCGGGGTCGCGAACACCGGGCTCGCGCTGGGCATCGCCAACGTCGCGGCCCTGTTCATCGGCCTCGCCGCGCTCATCACGGTCGCCGCGAGCAGGTCGTCGAGCGTTTCAGCCGCGCCGACCGCCGCCCCCATCGCGCCGCCGTTCTTCCCCCCCACGCCCGCGCCAGGACCCTCACCCCAAGCGGTAACACCAGAAACATTGGGTCAGGCCACGCGCGAGCGCGACGGCCGAACCACCGTGATCGGCAAGATCACGCTGGTCGATCCGGGAGCCGACCCGGGTCGTCTCCCTGCCCTCCTCACGAGTGAGCTCAGAGCGGCCGAAGCCGCTCACCAGCTTCCGGTGCTGTGGGTGGTGAGCCCCGATTGCTCGCCGTGCAACGGCGTCGCGGTCTCGCTCACGGATCCCAAGCTCCAAAAAGCGCTCGAGGGCGTGCGGTTGCTCCGCGTCGACGTCCGGGAGTTCGCCCCGGAGCTCGACCGGCTGGGCTTGCCGCTCGACCGGATCCCAGGGTTCGCGCTGTTGGGACCGGACCTCCGGGTGCTCGACTATGTCGACGGAGGTGAGTGGGACGCCGACATCCCGAAGAACATTGCCCCAGTCTTGGGCGCTTTCGTCCGCGGGACGTACTCGCAGCGGCGTCACGAGTTTCGCGCGACGCTGCGCGGCGGCGAACAAGCGCTGTGATTCAGAAGCGTGGCTCGGGTCTCCCACCCATAGGAGGCTCCTTTTCGCGCGGTCTCAGGGTGCGATACCAGGGACGGAAAAGTCGCAATCTGACGGAAAGCGCCGCGAACGGAACCGAGTACCCACTTCGCCGCGCCCGGACTAACATCCGCCCTTCTCTATGACGAGCCCTCAGCATCTGGTCACTCCTCTACCGGTCGGCACCGCCGTAGTTCCGGGGACGCTCCGTGCGCGACTCGAAGAGCTCCGCGCTCGCGGCACTCAGCTCAACCTCAAGCAGGCCGTTGGCATCGTCGTTCCTCTTTGCGTGGAGATCGCGAACCTGCACCGCGCGGGTCAGCGGATCTTCGTCTACCCGTCGAGCGTCATCGAAGACGACCTCGGCTATTTCCGAGTCGCGACCGACCTCGCGCAAAAGGCCCCTATCCTCCCTCGCGACAAGGCTTGTCTCGCGCCCGAGGCTCGGAGCGGTCAGCCGGGCGGCGCTCGCTCCAGCGTCTTCGCGATTGGTGCGATCCTTTACGAGCTCGTGACCGGACAAGCGGTGGGGCCGGGCATGCGTCGCCCGAGCGAGATCGTGAGCTCGCTTCCGCAAGGGCTCGAGATGGTGCTCGCCAAGTGCCTGGTGTCGGATCCGGCGAACCGTCCCGACGATCTGAACGCGCTCGCTCAGGCGCTCCATCAGTTCGCGCCTCCCGGAAGCGTCGCGCCGCCGCCTCCTGCAGACGTGGGGCAGCTCGACCAGTCCGACGGGTTCGAGGTCGACGTCTCCATGTCGCTGATGCCACCGGCGCCTCGGTCCGGCGCGGTCGCGGCGGTTCCGTCCTCGCCGTACGACATGCCGGTTCGCTCGCAGCCGAAGCCCGCCTCCGGTCAGCGCCCGAACGCCACGAACGAGCTCGCAACCCTCAAGGCTCGCCTCGAGTCGGATCCGCGCCCTCGCTACGTCGTCATCAAGGACGGCATGGACCACGGACCCTTCAGCGCCGTCGAGCTCCTGCAACAGATTGCGAGCAACACCTTTACGGAAGACGACCTGATCCGTGACGCCCTCACGAAGGACGAGCGTCCGATCAAGGATTGGGACGAGTTTGCTCCCTTCGCCGAGAACGCCCGCCTCCACCGTGACGTCCGAGCGGAGAAGCAGGCGATCGAGCGAGTAGTCGCTCAAGAGAGCAAGAGCACGACGGCGAAGGCGGTGCTCGTCGCCGCCGTCGTCGGGTTGCTCCTCGCGGGCGCCGCGGTCTGGTTCTTGACCGTGAGAGGCTCGAAGAGCGACGAGATCGCCATCCACAACGACACCCAATCGAACATCGAAATCGACGCGGGTCTGAACGTGACCAAGAAGGGTGGCGGCAAGGGTGGCCGGGTCATCGGCAAGAGCGGCGGCTTCCCCATCCTCGGCGGCGGGCAGAGCTGTGAGTCGGCGCAGGCCGCGTACGTGGAGGAAATGAACGTGGGCGGGCCGCGCGGGCAAGCCGACCTCACGGCGGGCCAGTACGCGTCCATCATGAACAGCGGCAGCTATTTCGGTCACTGCGGGGTGCCGAACAACGTCGGCATCAAGATCTGCGCCGCGGTCCAGAACGGCCGCGCGGTGGGCGTCACCGTGACTACCAGCCCGCGCAACGGGAAGATGGAAGCGTGCATCGCGGGCGGGGTCCGGGGCCTCAAGTTCCCGAGTCACCCGAAGCTCGACGTGACGCGCACGACGTTCTGAGGCAATAGGGGTTCTCCCTCGGGGGAGAACCCATGCCTTCGTCGAAGCTTCGTCCGATCCTCGCTGGTCTCGCGCTGCTCGCGGCCGCGTGCAGTGTGCCGGTCTCGTCGAACCTGAGTGAAGGAGACGCCAACCAGGCGCTCGTCGCGCTCGAAAAACAGGGCATTTCAGCGACCAAGGAGCGCGACCCCGAGGGCGCAGAGAATACCTTCCGCGTCGTCGTCTCTCGGGACGATGCTTCCGGCGCGGCGCTCGTTCTCACCCAGGAGAACCTCCCCCCCGGCCGCACCCCCGGCGTCCTCGACGCGGGGGGTCAGGGCAGCATGGTGCCGAGTCGGCTGGCGGAGCATGCGCGCCTGATCGCGGGCACGAGCGGCGAGCTCGAGCGTTCGCTGCGCGCGATCGACGGCGTGGTGTCGGTGCGGGTTCACCTGGCCGTGCCCCCGCGCGACTCGCTCTCCCTCGACGAATCCGGTCAGCAAGCGACGGGATCGGTGCTCGTGCGCCATCGAGGTGCGACTCCGCCCCTCGCCGTGAGCGACGTGCAGCGTCTGGTGGCTGGCGCCGTGCCCGGCCTCGCGGCGGAGCAAGTGTCCGTGGTCATGACGCCCGCGCCCACACCCGCACGCATCGCTGACCGGGGACTTTCGCAGTTCGGCCCCATCGCCGTCACCAAGGGCTCGATGACACCGCTTCGCGCGATGGTGGGCGCCGCAGTCGCGGCGAACGCGCTCTTGCTCGGCTGCCTCTACCTCCTCTGGACTCGGCTGCGCCGCACCGAGCGCGAGCTCATCGAAGCGCGGGCCGGGGAGCGCCCGGTTCAGGCCAAGCGTTGATCGCTCTCGAGGCCGTCGAAAAGCGGTTCGACCGACCGGTTCTCCGGCAAGTGTCGCTCGAGGTGCCGCAAGGCTGCCTTTACGGCTTGATTGGGCCCGGCGCGTCGGGAAAGAGCCTGGTGCTGAAGACGATCGCCGGCCTCATCCGACCCGAGCGCGGACGGGTGCTCGTGCGAGGGCGCGACGTCGCTCGCCTGAACGATCTCGAGCTCGAAGCCCATCGCCGCGGCATCGGCATGTTGTTCCAGAACAACGCGCTCTTCGATCACCTGAGCGTGGCCGACAACATCGCCTTCCCGCTCCGGCGCCTCACGACCCTGAGTGAAGCGGAGATCGCGGAGCGCGTGGCCGAGCGCCTCGCCTGCGTGGCGCTGCCCGGCTTCGAATCTCGGATGCCGGCGGGCCTGAGCGGAGGGCAGAAAAAGCGCATCGGGGTGGCTCGGGCCACCGTGACCCAGGCGGATGTCGTCCTCTACGACGAGCCCGCTGCCGGGCTCGATCCGGTGACGAGCCAGAAGATCTTCGACCTGCTTCGCGCCGAACAACGTGAGCACCGGGCTACGGTCGTCATGGTCTCGAGCGATCTGGACAGGTTGCTCCCGGTCACGGACAAGGTCGGAATGATGCTCGACGGGCGGCTCATCTTCGAGGGCACGGCCGACGAGGCGCGAACCTCCGGAGACGCCGCGGTGCGCCAATTCGTACTCGGGCTCACCGAGGGCCCGCTGTGACCCGGCCGGAGCGGAGCTCCGCGAGCAACGCCGAGTAGCGAGCGGCTTCGAAGGGAAACTCCACCGCGCTCCGAGTCAAGCTCGAGAGCACGAGCGCATTCGCGAGCGCCACGCTCGAAAGCCCCTGCTCGATCGGCGCGATGAGCTCGCCCTCGCCCCTCACCGCATCGACGAAATTCTGGAGCAGCGCGTTCGGGTTCGGGAGCGCGGCCGTCAAGGGCTCGGATTCGGCTCGAGGTCGCCCTCCGGAGCCGAGCCAGGCCTCTCTCCGAGAGGGCACGCTGAACGCCAGACGGAGCCCGTCGTCATCGAGGCACAACCTGCCAAGGTCCCCCGAAATCTCGAGGCGATGGGTTCCGGGCAGCTCCCCGGTGGACGCGACGAAAGTCCCGGTGACGTCGTTCTCGAACTCGACGTAAGCCGTGACGTCGTCCTCGACCTCCACCTCGTGGAACCGGCCGAACCGGCAGAAACCCTGCGCGCGGACCGGAGCCCCGAACCACCAGCCGAGCTGATCGAGCTGATGGGAGCACTGGTTCAAGAGTAGGCCTCCCCCCTCACCCCGAAAGGTGCCCCGCCAAGAGCTTTCTCGATAGTAGCTCGCGGGCCGAAAGCGGTCGGTCAGCGTCCAGGCAAAGCGATGTACCTTGCCGAGCCGGCCGCCGCGGACCATCTCGCGGATCATCGCGTAGCGAGGGTCCGCCCTCAGGGTGAGCGCGACCCCGCACAACGGGCGCGGGCTCACCAGCCGCTCGTAGTGCGCGAGGACCCGCTCGCCCTCGGCGCACTCGACGAATGCAGGCTTTTCGACGAGCACGTGGAGCCCGCGCTCGAGGGCCGAAATCGTGAGCGCCGCGTGGTCCGGATGCGGGGCTGCGATCACCACCGCGCTCGCCGGTCCTGCGTCCAGGAGCTCCTCGGCCGAGCCGAAGCGAGGGACCTCGAGGCCCTCCAGGGCTCCCGGTCTCGGATCGCAAGCGGCCGCGAGGCGAGCGCCCACGATCGCCCCGGACGCAAGCGCTCGAGCGTGCCGAAGGCCCATGGCCCCGACGCCGATCACGGCGACCGAGAGCTGCTTGGTTTCAGCCATTTCGGGCATGATACTCTGCTTCTACCTCATGGCCGATGCGATCGAGGCGCGCTCCCTTTCGTGGGTTCGACAGGTAGGCGTCGCCGCGCTCGGGATCGCCCACATCACCGGAGCGCTCGGGGTCATGCTCGGGCTCGTCCTCTCTCGGCTCGTGGCTCGTGAGTTCGATCGGCAGGAGCTCCTGCGTGCCCTTCACAAGATGGGCGTTCGTTCCGTCCCCATCGTGATCGTCACCGCTCTTTTCACGGGGGGCATCATGGTGATTCAGGCCGCCCCGGTCGTGGAGCGCGTCGGCGCCAAGGGCTTGCTCGGTTGGGGAGCCGGCTTCGGAACGCTGCGCGAAGTAGGGCCCCTTCTCACCGCGTTGATGATTTCCGGGCGAGTGGGCGCCAACAACACCGCGGAGCTCGGGACCATGGCGGTCACCGAACAGATCGACGCGCTCAGGGCCCTCTCGATCAACCCCGTGGGCTTTCTCGTCGTCCCGCGCTTTCTCGGGCTCGTCATCACGTTGTTCCTGTCCACGGTCATCTCGGACATGGTGGCGCTCATCGGGGCAAGCCTCGCCGGCGCGCTCTTCCTCGGGGTGGAGCCAGCCTCGTTCTACAACGGCTTTACCTCCGGACGGCTCACCTTCGATGACGTCGCGCACGGGCTCACGAAGAGCGTCGCGTTCGGCGTGATGATCGCGCTCGCGAGCTGTCACTTCGGCATGAGCACGAGCGGCGGCGCTCCGGGCGTCGGGCGCGCGGTGAACGCCACGGTCGTGGCGAGCGCGGCCGGGATCTTCGTGCTCGATTACCTGCTCTCGTTCGCGATCGGCTGAAATGACGGAGCTTTCGGAGCCTCATCGTGAACCGTCGCTCGTGCCCTCGCTCGGCGCGTGGGCCCTCGGCGTGGTCGGCTCCGGGCGCGAGCTCGCGGGGGTCTTCCGCCGCACCGTCTACTATTCACTCCGCGGCAAGCGAGAGCCCGGCGCGGTCCTCACGCAGATGTACGAGATCGGCAATCGGTCGCTGTTCTTCGTCTGCGTCGTGATGGGCTTCATCGGCATGATCCTGGTCTATCAAGGCGGGATTCAGACCAAGCGCGTGGTGCCGGACCTCACACAGCTCGGCGCGACCTTCCTCGAGCTTCTGGTGCGCGACCTCGCCGCGTCCATCTGCGCGCTGATGCTCGCGACCCGCGTCGGAGCGGGGATCGCGGCCGAAATCGGCTCCATGGTCGTCACCGAGCAGGTCGACGCCCTGCGCATGTGCGCCGCCGACCCGATCGACTACCTGATCAAGCCGCGCTTTCTCGCCTCGCTCGTGATGACGGCCGCGCTGGTGGTGCTCGCCGCGTGCGTTTCCTTCGCGAGCGGCCTGGTCACCGCGCAGGTGTTCTTCGAGATCAACCCTCGGACCTTCGCCAACGTAAGCCTGGTGGACGCGGGGGACCTCGTCGTCGGCCTCGTCAAATGCGTCGCCTACGGCGCGGCGATCCCCGTGATCAGCGGGTACTGCGGGCTCTCGACCTTCGGCGGCTCCGAAGGCGTGGGCGCCGCCACCACGCGCGCGGTCGTGTCCTCTTCGCTCGCCGTCATCGTGCTGAACTTCGTGATCAGCGGGATCGGGTTTCTGATCTTCGGCTGAGCGCTTCAGCGCTTTCTCTCGAGGCCCGTCCCCGGGGGAGCGAGCGAGCACCACGAGTAGCAGCACTCGGGTCGTTGCTGGGCGCGCCGGGCTCCCGTCATCCGGTGGTCGAGCGCGGCAGCCGCTGGAACCGAGAACGACGTCGCCTTCGGCGGAACGATGGCCGCCGGGCAGCGATCGAGCGGCGGTGCGGCCATGGAGCCGCTCGATTCCGCTTCGAACTCGGTGAGGCAGTAACTCTCGACGAAGGCGAGCGGGCTCCGGCACGCTTTCCCGTCCACTTCGTCCGGCTCCGCTACCTCCACGTCCGAGCACCAGCTGTAGCAGCAGTTGTGCCCTGGAGAAGAGCGGCGGCGAATGTACTGGGTGTAGCCCGGGTCGAAGCGAGCCAAGGTCGAGCTCGTCGAGTACGCGCTGAACTCGATGTCCATGGCGACCGGGCACTGCTCATAAGGAGGTGGCGCGGCCAGCGTGGTCCCGAGCGGTAAGAAGGCTTCACACTGGAACTCCCGAGCCTGGTCCTCGCTGCAACGAAGCGGCGCGAGGGCCTGCTCGGAGCTCGGCGGGGGCGGCGGCGGGGAGCCGGAACTGCAGGCGAGCGCGAACACCGACCAGAGCGCCGCAAGCGAGCCGCCCATCCAGGCGGGGTAGCGCTGCTTCGATGCCGAAAACCCCATGCCGAGCGCCTCTATAGCACGTAAGATCCCGGTCTTACACCGCTCCGGGTGCCCGGCACGGGACCGATGATCTCCTTCAAGAACTTGGAAAAGTCCTTCGGCTCGAAGCGCGTCCTCGACGGCGTCAGCTTCGAGGTCGAGGACAACGAGGTGTTCTTCATCATCGGCGGGTCGGGCGTGGGGAAGAGCGTCCTCATCAAGCAGCTGATCGGCCTCCTTCGCCCCGACGCCGGGGAAATCTGGCTCGATGGTGAGGAGGTGACGCGCCTCTCCGAAGACGCCCTCTACCGCATCCGGCGAAAGTGCGCGATGGTGTTCCAGCACTCGACGCTCTTCGATTCGATGACCTGCATCGAAAACGTCGCCCTCCCGCTCCGCAAGCTCCGCGGGATGAAGCCGGTCGAGGCGCTCCGCGAAGCGGGACGCCTCCTCGAGCAGGTAGCGATGAAGCCGTTCGGCGACCGTTACCCCGCCGAGCTCGGCGACGGCATGCGCAAGCGGATCGCCATCGCCCGGGCGCTCGCGCTCGAGCCTCGTTACGTGCTCTTCGACGAGCCGACCACGAGCCTCGACCCCGTGAGCGCTCGGCGCGTGGATCGCCTGATCAAGGACCTCCGCGATCGGCTCGGCGTGACCAGCATCGTCGTTTCGCACGACCTCGTCTCCATCTTCACCATCGCCGACCGGATAGTGATGCTGTACAAAGGTAAAGTGAAGTTACTGGGCACCCCCCAGGATTTCCGTGCGTCGCGCGACGGCGTGATCCAGCAGTTCATCAACGGTAGGGCCGAAGGTCCCATCGAGACATGACGGAGCGACGAGGTCTTTGAGCCGCGCAATCGAAGTCAAAGTTGGAGCTCTCATCCTGGTCGCCCTCGGCCTTCTCGCGGCCTTCGTCATCGTCATGGGTGGAGTGAGCTTCGAGCGCACGTATACGGTCTACGTCCAGTTCGAAAACCCGGGCGGCCTCCAGTCGGGAGCCCCGATCCGCATCGCGGGCGTGAAGGTCGGCAAGGTGCGCGAGATCGAGTTCCGCGGCGGCAAGGTCGACCCGAAGACGCGCGAACCGGAGCCGGCCATCCGCGCCGTGGCCGAGATCGAGACCCGCTATCAGAGCGCGATTTACGACGATTCGCGCTGGTTCGTGACGACGTACGGCGTGCTCGGCGAGCTCTTCCTCGCGATCGATCCCGGCACGCCGGGGCGGCCCGTCTTGCAGGACGGCGCGGTCGTGCACGGCATCAGTCCGCCGCGCCTCGACCTCCTGCTCGCGGAAAGCTACGAGCTTTTGCACGCCGCTTACCTCGGCATCAGCAAGAACCGCGAGCAAATCTCGGAGACCTTCGACGGGCTGCACAAGACCCTGAAGGCGAGCGGCGAGATCCTCGACAAGAACGCGCCCAAGGTCGACCGCATTTTCGACAACGTCGAGACGATGACCGGCGAGGCGAACGACACGCTCAAGGCGGCGCGGGAGCGCTACGTCGACGGGCCCCAGGTGACCCGCATCATGAACGACGTGGAGCGCACCACGTCGAGCTTGAACCAGAACCTACCGCCGCTCATCGCCGATGGCCGAGAGGTCCTGTCGCGAGCGAAAAAGCTCGGAGACGCGCTCGCCTCCGACGAACAGATCGAGCGCTACAAGGGCATCACCCGGGACGCCGCCGAGGTGGCCCGGAACGCCAAAGGCATCTCGAAGGATGCGCAAATCATGGTGCAGCACGTCAAGGACGGGCGAGGCACCGTGGGCGCGCTCGTCATGGACGAGGCGGTCTACGACGACCTCCAGGAGATGCTCCGCGACCTGAAGCACAACCCCTGGAAGTTCTTCTGGAAGCAGTGAGCCGCTAAGGCGCGCCGCCGGCCGCGGGCACGCCCCCACTCCCCGGGGTGCTCGAGGTTCCCCCCGCGGAGGTACCGCCGGTACCTCCCGTCGACGTACCTCCCGCCGACGTACCCCCGGTCGCAGGCTGGCTCGGGGCACCACCCGCCGGCTCTCCCGGAGCCCCTCCCGCCGGAAGGGGTGCTGCCCCTGCCTCCCCTTCGGGAGGTGTCTCCGGGTCGCCCACCGGCCCCGGCACGGTCGAGACCAGACTGGACACGTCGTCCGTACAGACCCGGTCCCCGGGGGCGGCAGGATCGATGGCCGCGCAAACGAGGCCGGGCTCGCAATCGTCGTCGCGAAAGCAGTCGGTTCCGGCGTTGCCGGGCTCCTGCGGACCACCGCAGGCCACGGCGGCCAGCACGCCGAGGCCCAGCGGAACCAAGCGCCTCAGGCGCTTTGCCCGACTCATGAGACGAACGTCTCAGGAAGCGGAAAAACCGTCAAGTCTCAGCCCTCGTCGAGAACCACGAGGACGTCACCCTCTTCTACTGCCTGGCCCTCCGTGACCAGGATCTGCGACACCTTTCCGGCTGCAGGCGCTTCCACCGGCATCTCCATCTTCATGGACTCGAGGATCACCAGGGTCTGCTCGGCCTGCACGCTGTCCCCGACCGCGACCGGAATCTTCCAAACGGTGCCCGTGATGTGCGCTGAGATTTCGCTCATGAGATTTCGGGCAGCCTAAATCGCTGCTCAGCTTTCTGCGACCGCTCGATTCAGTTTTTCGAGAGGGCGCCCGCAAACCTGCTTGGGCAGCCGAGAGCTTTTTTCGTGCCCTCGCCGCGAGGGGGCGCTCACCTTTGATGACATCGTCCTAGCGCCTCGCGCATGCAGGATCATGCTCGCCTACTTGATGACTTCGAAGGACAACGGCTCCGTCTGCCCTGGAGGAAAGGTAGGAAAACGTGGGCAATTTTCCCGCCCAAGCAGGCATCGGGCTCGTGTGTCGATGACGTTGCCGTGATCTGCCTCGAGGCGACGCTTGACGAGATCGATTAGCGATTGCTATTCGCGGTCTGGCGTTCGACCCTCGCTGCCGCAATAATATCTGCCCACTCAGGAAAATATCCGCCATGGCCGAACAGAAGGAAAGCTCGGTTCTCTTCTCTCTCAAAGAGCTGATGAGCCTCGAGGAAAACCGCATCCGCGAGGAAGAAGCCGACAAGGAGCGTCGCGTTCGTCAGGAAGCCGAAGCCAAGGCTGCCGAGGAGCGCGCACGTCGCGAAGCCGAAGAGGCGCGCCTCCGGGCAGAGGAAGAGCGGCGCCGCGCCGAGGAACAGCGCCGAAAAGAAGAAGAGGCTCGCCTCGAGGCCATCAAGCACGGAGAGCTCGAGAAGGCGCGTGCCGAGGCGGAGCACCGCTCGCGCATGGAAGCGATGGCCGCGCAGCAGGCCCACGAGCACCAGCTCGCCGCCCTCAACAGCGACCAGACCAAGAAGCGCCTGAAGCTCTTCGTCGGGATCGCCATCGCGGCGCTCCTCGTGGTCGGGGTCGGCGGCTTCATGGCGGTCAGCAGCAGCCAGGAGAAGGCGGCCAAGGAAAAGGCGGCGCTCGAGGCCCGCGCGCGCGAACTCGAGGAGCAGCAGAAGCAGGCACAAGCCGCGCTCGACGCCGCCAAGAAGAGCGAAGAGGATCTCAAGCGCTCGCTCGAGAGCGCGAAGGACGAGGCCACCCGCGCCAAGCTCGAGGCCGAGCTCCAGAAGGCCAAAGAGAAGACGGCTGCCGCCGGCGCTGCAGTCACTCGCGGTGGTGGCGGTGGTTCACGCCCGTCGAGCGGTGGCGCCGCGAAGCCGTGCAGCTGCCCGCCCGGCGATCCGTTGTGCTCCTGCCTCTGACCCTCTGTTTCGAGCCAGGCTCGTCATTCTCGAGGATCGATCGCTTCGCGCTTGTTGGCGTGACGAGATTGATCCATTGAGAGCCCATGCATCGACCCACCGGGCGGGAACGGCTCGCCTTCCCTCTCGACTACCCGTCGCTGGCTGAAGCGGAGCGCGGCGCCGCGCTCGTCGCAGAATCAGCCGGCGTCTTGAAGGTCGGCCTCGAGCTCTTCGTGAGCGAGGGGCCGGCCGCCGTACGGCGCCTTCGAGAGCTCGGGGCCATCTTTCTGGACCTGAAGCTCCACGACATCCCCGAAACGGTGGAACGCGCGGTCGCCAATGCGTGCGCGCTCGGGGTCCGTTACCTGACCGTCCACGCGTCGGGCGGCCCGAAGATGCTCGAACGCGCGGCTGCCCGGGCCGAAAAAGAGGCCACCGGGCTCACCCTGCTCGCCGTCACGGTCCTCACCTCGCTCGACGCGAGCGATCTCTCGGCCGTCGGCGTCTCCGCGGCGACGGATGAGCAGACCTTGCGCCTCGCGCGGCTCGCCGTGGGCGCGGGAGTTCCGGGCCTGGTTTGCTCCTCTGCCGAAGCCGGCGCGCTTCGCTCCGCTCTAGGTCCGGAGGTCGTGCTCGTCACTCCCGGCATTCGTCCGGCGGGCAGCAGCGTGGACGACCAGAAGCGCGTCGGGACTCCTCGTGACGCGATTCTCGCCGGTTCGAGCGTGCTCGTGGTAGGGCGCCCCATCCGCGACGCAGCGGACCCCCAGGCCGCGGCTCGCGCCGTGCTGGCCGAGATTGTCGAAGCGGAACGTGGCTGACCTTCCCGAACCTCGCCTGGTGCTCGGACTGCAGCCAGTCCGAGAAGCCATCAAACGTCATCGTGAAGCTCTTCGTGAAGTGCTCGTGGACGCTCGCCCGCAGCCGAGGCTCGAGGCGCTGGCCCGCTTCGCTCGCGACCAGGGAGCTTTAGTCAGGCGCGTCCCGGAGCGCGACCTCGATCGGCTGAGCCGCGGGGTTCACCATCAAGGAGTCGCCGCCTACGCCCCTCCGCTCGAGCTCGTTTCTCTCGACGCGCTGCGCGCGGATCCGGCCCTCCTCGGGCTCGCGCTCGACGAGGTGCAGGATCCTCAGAACTTCGGCGCGGTGATCCGTTGCGCCGTGGGGCTCGGGGCCGCCGTCCTCTGGGGTGAGCACGCTTCGGCGCCGCTCACGCCGACGACGTTCCGCGCCTCGGCAGGCGCGATCGAGCACGCTAGGCTCTGTCGCGTTCGCTCCCTGACGAGCTCGCTGACCACCCTCGCCGAAAGCGGCGTGCAAGTCGTCGCCCTGGACGCGAACGCTCCCGAACGGTTGAGCGATCTCGACCTCCGCGGGCGCACCGTGCTCGTCATCGGCAGTGAAGGTGCCGGGCTCGGCAGGCAGGTGCGCCGCGTCGCGACTCACGCGGCTCGGCTCGTCGACCTGCAAGCGATCGACTCGCTGAACGCCTCGGTCGCCGCCGCGCTCGCGCTCTATGAAGCGCACCGCCAGCGCAGCTGATTGTTCAATAAGTTCATATCGATAGCGCCCGCTCTTTCAAGCATGTTCTCCTTTCGCGGAACTTACTGAACAACCGTTCTCTGGGAGCCCCGTTCTCGTTCCATTCAATGGAGCGGCAGGACGCGTGGAGCTCGCGAACAAAACCTCAATCGCTGCCGCTACTTATTACCGAACTCCTCAGGTCCCGATCGCACTTGATGGAGCGTAGATCATCCATCACTTGAGGCACCTGAACCCGACGCGCCAACTACGCGGTTCCACGCGCGAATCGCGTGCTCGACGTGCTCGCGACCGGTCTCCTCCCCGAGGCTCAGTCGAACCGCTCGCTCCGCCCGTGCACGCCCCAGCATCGCCGTGATCACCTGGGACGGCTCGGTAGTGCCCGCGCTGCACGCGCTGCCGCTCGAGATCCGAACCCCTTCCAGGTCCAACATCGCGACGAGCTCGTCGCCGCGGAGCCCGTGGACCGAGAGGTTCAAGACGTGGAACGCTCGAGGCCCGCTTCCGTTCCGCTCGGCGGACGAAGCGAGCGCACGCTCGAGCTCGTCGCGCAGCGGCTCGAGCGCCCGGTAGTGTTCCGCGCTCTCGCGCACGCGCTCGAGCGCGGCACGGAACCCCGAGGCCGCCACCGCGTCGACCGTTCCAGGGCGGAGCCCGCGCTCCTGCGCGCCTCCCACCACGAGCGGGCGCGGCCCCTTGCCGGGACGAAACGCGAGCGCGCCGATCCCCTTTGGCCCCCGGATCTTGTGGGACGCGACGACGAAGGAGTCGCCGTGAGCGTAGGCGTCGGCTGGGAGGCGGCCTATGGCCTGTACCGCGTCGACGTGAAGGTGCGCCCCGGCGCGCGAAGTCAACTCAGCCACCTCGGCGAGCGGCTGCAGCACCCCGGTCTCGTGGTTGACGGCCATGAGCGCCACGAAAGCGCCACGAGGGAGCCCTGCGAGCGCTTGCTCCACGTCTCCCGGCTCGATGCGGCCGCTCTCGGGTACAGGGAGCCAAACCACCGGAACGCTTCGCGCTTCGAGCTGCTCGGCGACGCGGACCACCGAGGGATGCTCGATCCGGCTCGTGACCAGGGCGGGGGCGCGGTGGAGCGCGAGGTTGTTCGCCTCCGTGCCTCCCGAGGTGAAGACCACGTCGCGCGCCTCGACGCCCAGGCATGCAGCGACCGTCTCTCGCGCGTCTTCGACCAGCGCTCGGGCGCGCCTCCCGGCCGCGTGCACGCTGGCCGGGTTGGCCCAAGCGTCGCGTCGAGCCTCGCTCATGGCCCGCTCCACCTCGGGGTGTGGAGGGGTCGCGGCATTCCAATCGAGGTAGACCTCTTCGGTCGCC
>JAEZYO010001053.1 GCA_023419055.1 Pseudomonadota bacterium
GAGCCAGCTCGTGCAGGAGAAGCAGCTCGATTCGGCGCAGAACACGAACGATCCGTTCGGGCAGGCCTACATCCTGTCCTGCTCCGAGGACGACGTGACGGTGATTTCCCAGGGGCCCGACAAGAAGAAGGGCACCAAGGACGACATCTCCGTGCCGAAGGGGGCCACCGCGGGCGCGGAGTGATGAGCGTGGCGGGCGTGTTCGGAGTCGTCGGTCGGAGCGCGCGTCGGCGTGTCTTCGGCGCGCGCTCGCGCGTCCGCGGCGTCACGCTGTTCGAGGTCCTGATCGTGGTCACCCTGATCACGCTCCTCGGCGGCACCATCCTCTTCGGCTCGGGCATGCTCGGGTCGAGTAGGATCCGGAGCGGAGCCACGCTGGTCGCGAGCGCCATCCGCCTCGCGGCGGCGAAGGCGAACACGAGCGGCAGGCCGACGCGGCTGGTCTTCGACTTCGACACCCGGAGCCTCAATCTCGAAGAAGCGTCGGGCTCGCGCATGCTGCGCGAGAAGGCGGCTCCCGGGGGCGGCGCAGAGGCGTCGACCGACCTCGAGAAGAAGGCGCGATCGGAGGTCGAGGGCATCCTCGAAGGTCCGAAGGCGCCGCGCGCGCAGTTCACGCCGGTCGCGAAATTCGCTGCAGACTCGGCCGAGCCCGAGAAGGGGCGCAAGCTCGAGCCCGGGATCGAGTTCGCCTCCGTGCAGACCGATCACGACGAGGAGCCGGTCGCCTCGGGTCGCGCGTACCTCTATTTCTGGCCCGGCGGGCTCACTGAACGCGCGCACATCCAGCTCAGGCGCAAGGGGGTGGAGGGCGGTCTGACCGTCGCGGTGAGCTCGCTCACCGGTCGCGCCAAGATCGAGACAGGGCTCGTCGATCTCCCGAAGCCGCGCAGCGACGACGAGGAAGATCAGGGGGAGCGCGAAGAATGAACCGGCGCGGGTTCACGCTGCTCGAGGTCCTGGTCGCGGTGTCGATCCTCGGGCTCGGCTTGACCGTGATCTTGAGCTCACAGGCGAGCCTGCTCGCGACCTCGAACAAGTCCGAAAAGCTTAGCCTCGCCGTCTCTCTTTTGCGCTGCCGGATGAGCGAGACCGAGCTCGATCTCACGAAGACCGGCTACCCGCTCGCGGACGAGTCGCACGAGGGCGACTGCTGCATGGAGGGCGAGTCGGACGGCGACTTCTCCTGCTCCTGGAAGATCGAGCGCGTGAAGCTTCCGGAGGCCTCGCTCGGCTCGGAGCTCGACGGCGGCGGCGCGGAGGGCGTCGGAGCGCTCGATCAGCTGACGCAGCTCACGGCGGACGGCGGTCTCGGAGCCGGCGCCGATCTCGGCGCCCTGGGTGGTGACATGGGCGGGCTCGCGGAGGCGATCGGCCCCATGGCGATGAGCATGGTGTACCCGCAGCTCAAGCCGATGCTCGAGGCCAGCATCCGCAAGGTGACGGTCACCATCTCCTGGAAAGAGGGCAAGAACGCTCGCAGCATGAACCTCGTCCAGTTCGTCACCGACCCCCAGCAGGGCCAAATGGAGACCGACGCGGACGCAGGCGTGCTCGGCGCGATCAACGGCGCGCTCGGCGGCATGATGGGCGGCTCCGCCACGGGGGACGGAGGGTAGATGCTGCGCTCTCGCCGCAGAGTCGCCGGCTTTACGCTGATCGAGCTCCTGATCGCGATCAGCATCCTCGCGATGCTCTCGATCCTCATCTACGGCGCGTTCGCGGGGATGCGCCGCACCAAGCAAGGCCTCGAGCGCATCGGCGATCGCGACCGCGAGGGCAGGAACGCCATGGCGCGCATCGTGCGTGACCTGTCGGCCGCCTACATCTCGGCTCACCTGCCGCCCGATCAGTCGCTCGCGGTGCAGAAGACTGCGTTCGTCGGGAGCTCGGGGACGCCGGCGGATCGCATCGATTTCAACACCTTCGCCAACATCAGGCGTGACCGCAACTCACACGTCTCCGATCAAGCGGAGATTTCGTACTACGGGGACGACGATCCGGAACAGCCCGACAAGACCGATCTGGTTCGGCGCATCAGCGAGTACCCCGACCTCGAGCCCAAGAAGGGCGGTCGCATCGAGGTGCTCGCGACCGACATCGACCTGTTCGAGGTCGAGTACCTGGATCCGCAAACGGGATCCTGGACCGAGACCTGGGACACCACGCAGGCCGCGGGCCAGGCGAACCGCATGCCGCTCCAGGTGCGCGTGACGCTCGTGCTCAGGAACGGCCGGCGCGACGACGCGGATCAGGGGCGCGGGAACCTGCGCTTCGCGACGCAGATCGCGATCCCCATCCAGAACCAGCTCACGTTCGCCATCCAATGAAGACGCCCCTCTCGACTCCGCTCGATCGACGCCGCCTGCACGCGGCGCTCCGGCGCCTGCGCGCCAATCGACGGCGGCGAGGGGTGGCGCTCATCCTCGTGCTCGGCGCGCTCGCCATCCTGACCGTGATGTTGACGGAGGTGCAGGAGGACAACTCCGCCGAATTCAGCGCCGCGCTCGTGGCGCGCGATCAGCTCGCGGCCGAGTACGCGGCCAAGAGCGGCGTCAACCTGACCCGCCTTCTGATCGCCGCCGAGCCCACCATTCGGACTTCGATCGCGCCCGTCCTGATGATGTTCGGGATGGGTCAGGCGCCGCAAATCCCCGTCTGGAACTACACCGACCGCGTGCTCGGCGCGTTCAACGACAAGGAGGGGCGAGACTCGTTCGCGTCGTTCTCGGGCCTCGACATGTCGCAGGGCGAGCACCTCGGGCTCGATGGCGCAAGCTTCGAGATCGTGGTGGTGGACGAGGACTCCAAGATCAACATCAACCAGGGCTCGCGCGAGACGTTCTCGAAGCAACGCTTGATGCAGCAGCTCGTGGCCATGATGCAAAACCCCCAGTTCGACGCGCTCTTCTCCGAGCGCGACGCGGACGGGCAGTTCTCCGATCGTCAGGCCATCTGCTCGGCGCTGATCGACTGGTCGGACTCCGATCAGGACATGTGGCCGTGCGACAGCTCGGACACCGCGCAGCAGACCGCGCCCGAGGACTCGTTCTACGAACGCCTCGATCAGCCCTACTCCCGGAAGAACGCGCCCTTCGACAGCCTGCTCGAGCTCTATCGGGTGCGCGGGGTCGGAGAAGACTACTTCGCGAACTTCGTCGATCCCGATCCCGAGGACCCGAAGAGGCGGTTCATGACGGTCTGGGGGCAGGACAAGATCAACATCAACGGCGCGCCGCCGGAGGTCATCCTGGCGCTGATCTGCTCGCAAGCTGCCGAGCCGCTCCCGAAGGCCTGCGACTACGGCGAAGGCTCGGTGAACTTTCTGACCATGCTCCGGCTCATGCCCATGCTCCTCATGGGAATGCCGGCGTTCTCGTCCGGGAAGGACCTGGTCCAGACGCTCAAGGGCGAGGGGATGAAGGGCGAGATCTTGAAATCCTTCGCCGGCGACGCCTTCGAGCCCATCAAGTTCAAGAGCGAGTCCGAGATGATGAAGGTGGCCGGCACCGAGAGCAAAGTGTTCAGCATCTACGCCACGGGCTTCGTCCGGGCCGGCAAGCGTGAGACGCGGATGCGCATCCACACCGTGGTCGATTTCCGGGCAGCCCCTCCGCCCGGCGAGGCGCGGACGGTGGACCAGCTCCAGGAGCAAGCGGCACAGATGACGAACCCGGACCAGCAGGCTCAGGCGGAAGCGGCGATTCAGTCCGCTCTCAAGCCGAGCCCCGCCGGCAATATCGTGTATTACAGGATGGATTAGCTTCCCGCAGGACCAACTCTGATGGCTCGCTTTCTCGGTATCGACATTGGCGCCACGCACGTGCGCGTGGTGCTGCTCGCCACGGCCTACCGGCGGCTCGCGGTGGAGCAGGCGCGCGAAGCGAACATCGAGGTCGCCGGCTCGGTCGACGGCGCGATCCGCGCGGCGGTCGACGGCTTCGCGCAAGGCGCCGACGGGATCGCTGTGGCGGTGCCCGGAGAGGGCGGCTTTTCGCACCGCATCACCCTGCCGCCGGCCGCTTCCAAGCAGCTCGAGGAGGTGCTCGCCTTCGAGCTCGAAGCGCAGGTCCCGGTCGACATCGAGGACCTCGTCTGGGGGCACCGGGTGCTCCGCCGCGAGACCTCGAAGGATCCCCTCACGGTGCTGACCGGAGCGAGCCGCATCGCTCGGGTGCGCGCGCTCATCGAGGAAGTGAAGGTCGCCCTGGGGCGCGAGCCGGAGCGCGTCGGGTTCGGCCCGATGGTGCTCGCCAACCTGGTCGCGGTGACGCCCGATCTCAAAGGCCCGGGTGTCTACGCGCTGGTCGACCTCGGCGCGCGCCGCACGGAAATCGTCCTGCTCTCTCACGGTGAGCCCGTCTTCGCGCGCACGCTCTCGCGCGGCGTCAGCGACTTGCCCGACGGCGCGCCCCGCCTGGCAGCCGAGCTTCGCCAGACCTTCCTCGCGTGGGACGCGCTGCCCGGACCGGACATCCAGTGTGCCTATTTGCTCGGCGGCGGCTCCGCCGCGCAGGGTGCGGAGGCGTACTTCTCCCACGAGCTCGGCGTACCGGTGAAGGTCTTGCCCAAGGTCGGGCTCGAAGGCTTGAGCCCCGAGCAGAGCGAGGTGCCGCGCTTCGCGAAGGCGCTGTCGCTCGCGCTCGGTGTGGCCGGTCGCGAGCACGACATCGATCTGCGTCGCGGCCCGCTCTCTTTCCAGCGCGGCTTCGGCTTCTTGAAGGAGAAGGCTCCGCTGCTCGCGGGTCTCGGGGGAGCGGTGCTGGTAAGCTTCGTCTTCGCGTCGTGCGCGGAGCTGTCCGCGCTCGACAAGGAGCAGGACTATCTCGCCGCTCGGCTCGAAGTGGCGACCAAGGCCGCTTTCGACAAGCCCGTGAGCGACGCGGCCGAAGCGAGCGAGCTCATCGCGCAGGCCAAGAGCTTGTCCGAGTCGGACCCCATGCCGCGCATGGACGCCTTCGATACGCTGGTCGAGCTCTCCAAGGCCATCCCCGCGTCGATCAAGCACGACATCGACGAGTTCGACATGCAGCGCGGGCACGTCAAGGTCCAGGGCATCGTGGACTCGACGAGCGACGCGTCGCTCGTGCTCGAGAACGTGAGCGAGCACCGCTGCGTGAACAACGCCAAAATCGCGAAGATCACCCAGCAAGTGAACAGCACCCGCCAGAAGTACGTGCTCGAGTACGACGTGAAGTGCCCCGACGACGAGGGCGCCAAGAAGAAGAAAGACGGCGAGGCCAAGGAGGGCGACGCGGCCCCGGCGGCTTCCGCTGAAGACAAGGAGGCGCCGTGAGCCTCGGTGAGCGCTTCTCCCGCCTCGAAGAGCGAGAGCGCCGGTTGCTCGGTGTGCTGATCGCGATCGTGGTGGCCGCGATATTGCTCGCCCCGCCGCTCGCGCTGCTCGCGGTCGTGCAGTCGCGACAGGGCGACAATGAAGCCGTGCGCGAGGCCCTGCGCTCGATCGACGACGAGCAGGCGGCCATCGCTCGCTCCAAGGCCAACCGCTCCGCGGTGGTCGAACGCTACGCCCGGCCGGCGCCCCCGCTCGCGGCCTTCCTGGCGAAGTACGCGAGTGAAGTGGGCGTCGAGATCCCGGAGAGCCAGGATCGTCAGAGCGTCCCGCACGGCAAGAAATTCGACGAGCGCTCCACCAAGATCACGCTGCGCAAGGTCGGGATGCTCAAGCTCCTGAAGTTCATGGAAAAGATCGAGCAGTCGGGGCACCCCGTGCAGATCTCGCAAATCAACATCCGAAAGCGCGGTAGCGAGCCGGACTCCTACGACGTCGACATGTTGGTGAGCGCCTTCGACCGCAAGGAGGCGCCCAAGCCCAAGGCGGAGAGAGACGCCGGCGCCGAGGGCAATGAGTCAGCGGACGACGAAGACGCGGAGGAGTCGCCGTGAACCCGCGCGCGAAGAAGATTCTGATCTGGGTCGGCTACGGCTTTGCCTACCTTTTCGCCCTGTTCGTGTTCGCCTACCTGACCTTTCCGTACGACCGTTTGAAGGAGCGCATCGTCAGCGAGTTCAACGCTCGCCAGACCGGGCCGGATCCGCTGCACCTCGAGCTCGACGAGCTCGGGTCGTACTGGTTCTCGGGCATCGAGGCGGAGGGCGTCCGCCTGGTGTCGCAGCCGCCGCCCCCCACGGACGCCTCGAAGAAGGCACAAAAGCCCAAGGTCCTCGCCATCGACTCGGCGCACGCGCGGGTCTCGCTCTTGAATCTGCTGATCGGCAACCGAGTGACCAACTTCGGCGCCGACGCGTTCGGGGGCACTTTGTCCGGGCGCCTCGAGGACTCCGAGAGTGAGCGCAACATCGATCTCGAGCTCGACGCGGTCGACTTGTCGGAGGCGCCCTTCGTGTCGGACGCGATCGGCTTGCCCGCTTTCGGAAAGCTCACCGGCGCGATCCAACTCAACGCGCCGGAGGCGCGCCTGAGCAAGGGCGAAGGCAACATCTCCTTGAAGATCGCCGAGCTCTCGGTGGGCGACGGCAAGGCGAAGATCCGCGACACGATCGCGCTACCGCGCATCGACGCAGGCGATCTCGTGCTCGAGGCCGAGGTCAAGGCCGGCCAGGTCAAGATCACGCAGTTTTCCGCCACCGGGCCCGATCTCGAGTTTCAGGCGGAGGGCACGATCCGATTGCGTGATCAGCCCGAGCTCTCGACGCTGAGCCTCACGGTGAAGTTCAAGTTCACCGAGCGCTACACGAACAAGAACGAGGTGACGCGCGGCCTGTTCGGGTCGGGCGGCAGCCCCGGTCTCTTCGACCTCGATCCCAAGAACCGCCGCGCCAAGCACGCTGACGGTTTCTACGGCTGGCGCGTGAGCGGAACGCTCAGCAAGCCCACGTTCAACCCCGACAGCAGCAGCGCCGCGAGCAGCACTCGCCACAAGAAGTAGCGCCCGGCTTCAGCGCAGGGAAAACTCTGCCTGGAGCGTCGCGCGAGAGCTTCCGCCCACGAACAGGTGAAAGCGGCCCGGTTCGACGCGCCGCTTCATATCCTGACCCACGAACGCCAGGTCTTCGGTCCCGAGCTGGAACTCGACGCGGCGCCGCTCGCCGGGAGCGAGCTTCACGCGCGCGAAGCGCTTGAGCTCACGCACCGGGCGCGTGACGCTCGCCACCAGATCCCTGAGGTAGAGCTGCGCCACTTCGGTCCCCTCGACCTTGCCGGTGTTCACGAGCTCGAAGCTGACGGTGAGCGACTCGTCCCGCGCGATCTCTCGCTGCGAGAGGGTGAGCTCGCGATACTCGAACGACGTGTAGCTGAGGCCGAAGCCGAACGGGAACTCCGGGCTCGTCTCGACGTCCATGTGCGAGATCGAAAAATCCTTGGGATCGAGCGGCGAACCGAGGGGAATGCCCTGGTCTTCCTCGCTCTTAGGGGGACGGCCGCCGTTCTTCTTGGCGTAGTAGATCGGGACCTGGCCGAGCGTGCGCGGAATGGTGACCGGCAGCTTGCCGCTCGGGTTTGCGGCCCCGGTGAGCAGGTCGGCGACGGCAGCGCCACCCATGGTGCCGGGATGCCAGGCCCAGAGCACCGCGCTCGCGTGCTCGAGCAACGGTCCGAGGGTGAGGGGACGACCGGTCATCACCACCAAGACGATGGGCTTTCCTGCCGAGGCGAGCACCTCGACGAGCTCCGCTTGAGCACCGGGTAGATCGATGAACGCGCGGCAGCGGGCCTCGCCGGAGAGCGCCCAGTCCTCCCCCACGAACACGAGCCCGACGTCCGCAGCGGCCAGCGCGTCGAACGCCGCCGTGAAGCCCGAAGTGTCGGTGCTGCGCGGTGAAGGAAGTCCCGGCGTGAAGCTCACGCGATCGCCCAGGCGTTCGCGCAGCGCCGTGAGCGCGGTCACGGTCTCTTCTGCCTTGCCGTCGTACGCCCAACAGCCGAGGTGATCGATCCCGCTCTCGGCCAGGGTCCCGATGACCGCGACCTTCGCTGCTTCGCCGAGCGGCAGCGCGCCGTCGTTCTTGAGCAACACGGCGCTCTCGGTGGCGAGGGCGTGCGCCACCTCGCGATGCTCGGGGGCGAGCAGTACGCGATCGTGCACGTCGCGATACGGGTTCTCGAACAAGCCGCACGCGAACTTCACGCGCAGGATCTGGCGCACCAGATCATCGAGCTCGCGCTCGTCGAGCTTGCCGTCGTTCACCAGCTTCTCGAGCTCGTCGAGGTAGCAGGTGGTCGCCATCTCCATGTTCAGCCCGGCCTTGACCGCGGTCTCCGCCGCGTCGCGGTTCGTCTCGCAGAGGCCGTGGTTCAGCATCTCCCAGATCGACGCCCAGTCGCTCACGACGAAGCCTTCGAAGCCCCACTCCTCTCGCAGCACCTGGCGCAAGAGGAGGCGGTTACCGCTTGCCGGAACGCCGTTCAGATCGGTGAACGCGCTCATCAGCGTAGCCGCGCCGGCGTCGACGCAAGCCTTGAAAGGCGGCAGGTAGAGCTCCCGCAGGAGCTGCTCGGGCACCGGCGTCGTGTTGTAGTCCTTGCCGGCTTCCACCGCGCCGTAGCCGGCGAAGTGCTTCGCGCACGCGGCGACGCGCTCCGGGTGCGTGAGGTCCGTACCCTGGAAGCCGCGCACCATCGCCGCTCCGAGGCAGCTCGCCAGGTACGGGTCTTCGCCCGGGCCCTCGGCGATGCGTCCCCAGCGAGGCTCGCGCGTGACGTCGACCATGGGCGCGAAGGTCCAGTCGACGCCCTGCGAGGCCGCTTCACGCGCGGCGACTTGCGCTGCTCGCTCCACGAGCTCGGGATCGAAGCTCGAGGCTTGGCCCACCGGGATCGGGAAGATGGTGCGGAAGCCGTGAATCACGTCGCGTCCGAAGATGATCGGGATGCCGAGGCGGCTCTTCTCGACGGCGATGCGCTGGAGCTCGTTTCTATCCTCTTTGCGCGCGTTCAAGAAGGACCCCACCATGCCCTGGGCCACCGCGGATTGCTGCGCCGGGGAGGGCGGCCCGCCCAGGTTCTGCTGGCACATTTGCCCGATTTTCTCGCGCAGGGTCATGCGAGCGAGGAGCTCGTTCACGCGGGAATCGAAGCGGCTGAGGCGCGGGGCGGCGGTTTCGTTCACGGCGTCCTCTTAGCATCCCCGGCGCCGAGCCGGGGAGCTCGGGGCGGGTGGTCGGGAGTGAAGATCGCTGGTTCGGCGAGCGCGAGAAGGCCCGTAGTGCGCTAGGCTCTCCTCGTGAGCGAGCGTCCTTTTCGAGTGCTCGGGGTCCAACAAGTAGCTTTGGGCGCGCTCGATCGAAGCCGCCTGCGCCGGCTCTGGGTCGAGCTCTTGGGGCTCGCCCCGGCCGGGACGTTCCGGAGCGAGCGCGAGAACGTGGACGAAGAGATCCTGAAGCTTGGTTCCGGACCGCTCGCCGTCGAAGTCGATCTGATGCAGCCGCTCGATCCCAGCGCCAAGCCGCGCGTTCAGGAGCCGGCGCTCAATCACGTGGGGTTGTGGGTGGACGATCTCTCCGCGGCGAGGGCCTGGCTCGAGGCTCGAGGTGTGCGGTTCGCCGGCGAGACACGCGTCGGCGCCGCGGGGCACGCGGTCGCCTTCATTCACCCCAAGGGTGATTCAGTAACACCACAGGGTGGAGAGGGTGTCCTGATCGAGCTCGTTCAGGCGCCGCCCGACGTGATCGCCGCGTTCACGGCCGAGCGCTAGGGAGCGCCAGGTCGAGGAGCTCGCGCGCAGCGGCCCGAGCGCCGAGCTTGCCCTCGAGGAGCGCGCGCTCGAGCTCGGCCTTGCGTTGCACGAGCTCGGGGCGAGACCACAGGCGCGCCCGCACGCCGCGCTCCACGCTGTGCTCGAACCACGCGAGATCTTGGGCCGCCCGGCGCTCCGTGAGCGCTCCCGAGGCCGCGGCGCGCTCATGGAAGGCGTCGAGGGCGTCGGCGAGCGCGTCGACGCCCTGCCCGGTCGTGGCGCTGACGAGCAGCACGGCGGGCCGCTCGGCGGCGTGCGCGAAGAGGCCGAGCGCCGACTCGAGCTCCGAGCGCGCCTGCTCCGCACGAGCCAGATCGGCGCCGTCGGCTTTGGTGATCACCAGCAGATCGGCGTGCTCCAAGATCCCGCGCTTCATGCCCTGCAGCTCGTCTCCGGCGCCGGGCGCCACGAGCACGACCAGGCAGTCGACGAGATCCGCCACCGCGAGCTCGCTCTGCCCGACGCCGACCGTCTCCACCAGCACGTGGTCGAAGCCCGCGGCCTCGCAGAGCAGCATCGCCTCTCGCGTGCGCGGCGCGAGCCCGCCGCTCTCTCCGCGTGACGGGCTAGGGCGGATGAACGCCGCCGGGTGCGCGGCGAGTCGAGCCATCCTGGTCTTGTCGCCGAGCACGCTGCCGTGTGTCTTCTGGCTCGAGGGATCGATCGCGAGCACGCTCGGTCGGGCTCCACGCTCGACCAGGCGAAGGCCCAGCGCGTCTATCAGAGTGCTCTTGCCCACGCCCGGCGGGCCCGAAATGCCGAGGCGCACGGAACGCCCGCTCGCGGGCAGGCAGCGATCGAGGAGCTCGAGCGCGATCGGCTCGTCCTCGGGCCGGTCGCTCTCGACGGCGGTGATGGCACGGGACAGCGAGCGCCGGTCACCGCCGAGCACGCCATCGGCGAGCTCTCGCGCGTTCACGCTCGGGCCTCGAGCAAGGCAAGCACACGCTCGGCCGCCTCCGTGACCTGCGTCCCGGGCCCGAAGATGGCGCCGACGCCGGCCTCGAGCAGCGCAGCGTGGTCCTGCGGCGGAATCACCCCACCGCACACGACCAGGATCTCCGGCGCGTTCTCGTCACGGAGCGCGCGGACGAGCTCGGGGACGAGCGTCAGGTGCGCCCCGGCCTGGGTGGAGATCCCGACCACGTGGACGTCGTTGTCGACGGCTTGCCGCGCGACCTCCTCCGGCGTCTGGAAGAGCGGCGCCACGTCCACGTCGAAGCCCGCGTCCGCGAACCCCGCGGCGATCACGCGCGCGCCGCGATCGTGCCCGTCCTGACCGAGCTTCGCCACGAGCAAGCGAGGGCGGCGCCCTTGGGCTTTCGCGAAGCGCTCGACGCTCTCGAGCAACGCTGCGAAGCGCTCGTCGCGGGACATGGCCGCAGCATACACGCCGCGCACCGTGGGCGCCGCGGGCTCGTAGCGGCCGTAGACCCGCGAAAGCGCCTCGCTGACCTCGCCGACGGTGGCCCGCGCGCGCATCGCTTCGATCGAGAGGGAGAGCAGGTTTCCGGCGCCGGACCGCGCGGCGCCCTCGAGCGCCTCGAGAGCGCGCGCTACCTGGCCGGGATCGCGCGCGCGCTTGACCTCGGCGAGCCTCGCCTCCTGGCTCTCGCGCACCTTCTGGTTGTCGACGAAGCGCACGTCGATGGGCGTTTCTTTCTCGGCGCGGAAGGCGTTCACGCCGACCACGACCTCCTCGCCGCGATCGAGCCGCGCCTGTCGGCGCGCGGCCGCCTCTTCGATGCGCCGCTTGGGGAGCCCGGAGGCGATGGCGCGAGTCATCCCGCCGAGCCCGTCGACCTCGGCCACGATCGCGCGAGCTCGTGCGGCAAGCTCCGCGGTCAAGCTCTCGACGTAGTACGAGCCGCCCAGCGGATCGACCACCTCGCGAACCCCGGTCTCGTGAGCCAAGATGAGCTGCGTGCTCCGGGCCACGCGCGCCGCCAGATCACTCGGCAGGGCGAGCGCCTCGTCGAACGCGTTCGTGTGCAGGCTCTGCGTGCCGCCGAGCACCGCGGCGAGCGCTTCGACCGCGGTCCGCACCACGTTGTTGAACGGCTCTTGCGCGGTGAGGCTCACCCCCGACGTCTGGCAGTGAGTGCGGAGCTTGAGCGAGAGCGGGTTCTTCGGCGAGAAGCGCTCCTGCATGAGCTCCGCCCACAGCAAGCGGGCGGCCCTGAGCTTCGCGACTTCGACGAAGAAGTTCATGCCGATGCCGAAGAAGAACGAGAGCCGCGGCGCGAAGTCGTCGATGGCGAGCCCGCGCGAGAGGGCGCTCTGCACGTACTCGAGCCCGTCGGCGATCGTGTAGCCGAGCTCGAGGTCGGCCGTGGCTCCGGCCTCCTGCATGTGGTAGCCGGAGATCGAAATCGAGTTGAATTTGGGGGCTTCCGCGCTGAGGTGCTGGATCACGTCCCCCACCACGCGCATGCTCGGCTCGGGCGGGTAGATGAAGGTGTTCCGCACCAGGAACTCCTTGAGGATATCGTTCTGGATCGTGCCGCGGAGCGCCTTCTCGGGCACGCCCTGCTCCTCCGCGGTCACGACGAACGCCGCGAGCACGGGGAGCACGGCGCCGTTCATCGTCATCGAGACGCTGACCGCGCCGAGATCGATGCCGGCGAACAGGGCCTTCATGTCCTCGACCGAGTCGATCGCCACGCCGGCCTTGCCGACGTCACCGCGCACTCGCGGGTGGTCGCTGTCGTAACCACGATGCGTCGCGAGATCGAACGCCACCGACAGCCCCGTCTGCCCGCTCGCGAGCGCCTGTCGGTAGAAGGCGTTCGTCTCCTCGGCCGTCGAGAACCCGGCGTACTGGCGGAGCGTCCACGTTCGCTCCGTGAACATGCTGGCGTAGGGGCCGCGCACGAACGGAAACTCGCCCGGTACGCTGTCGAGGTGCGACAGCCCGGCTAGATCGTCGCTCGTGTAGAGCGCCTTCTTCCCGGCGCCTTTGCGCGCGGGGTTCTCGCGATCCGAGAGCTCCTGCCAGCGTTCGAAGCGCGTTTTGGCCATGTCATGTCGTAGCGCCGCGCTTGCGGTTGCGCACGATGCGCTCGAGCGCGACGCCTGCGGCTTCGGCGATCTGGTCCACGCGACGCGAGGCCATCGAGGTTTGAGTCAGCCGCGCCGCCACCAGGACCACGCTGACTCGACCGGAGACGGTGATGGGGGCGACGTAGATCTCCTCGTCGGCGCGGGGAGGGAGGAGCTCGCGCAGGCTGTCGTGCGCCGACGTGGCGGGGAGCGCGCCGAGGTAATAGCCCTGGTGGATGGCGGTCTCGAGGACGCTCGCGGTGCTCGTCGGCAGCTTCACCCGCCGGATTCGCTCGGCGTCACCGAGCTCGACACTCCCGGTACGCGCCTCGAAGGAGCTACCCCGCAAGGTCAAGGCGACGACCAGCATCGGCTCGAGTCCGCTCACGCAGAGCTCGAGCACCTCTTCCGGGGCAACCGCTCGTTCGAGCGCGGCGAGCACCCTTTCCGCGTCTCCACTGAGGTCGCTCTGCTTCTTCGTCGGCGCGGTCGCGGTCGAGACCACGGCCTCGTCTTCCGGACGCGAGGGCGCCCCGTGGCCCTTGGGCCGTGCGAGGCTCAGCACCGGCTCGGGCGCCTCTTCGGCGCTCTCCGCGAAATGGCGCCCCTGCTCGGCGGAGCCGTTCGCGCCGCCGTGCTTTCTCACCAGGGGGAGGGGGCGCTCGCTCGTCGCGTGCGGCGCGTTGGGCGGCAAGGACACCTGAGCGGGACGCACCTTGACGC
>JAEZYO010000105.1 GCA_023419055.1 Pseudomonadota bacterium
GAGTAGGGCGCCCGTCCACGCGGTACGTACCAAAGCCGAGGCGCGAGACCTGGAGGCCGGTCTTGCCGAGCGGCGCATACCCGGCAGGGTAGCGACCGAAGCGCGCGGCGAGCCTTCGCGTCCCCACCTCGCTCGCGCGGCCCGGAAGGCGTGGCGCGTCCAGGCTCGGCTTGCGGACAGAGCTTTCACGGTTTGCCTCGAGCGCCGTACCGACCTCGGCGGGGTTCGTGACGGGAGCGCGGCAGGCGAAGTCGCGGCACACGTAGAGCGCCGCGGCGCCTCCGACCTCCGCCTTGCCGGCGGTGAGGGCGCGCTCCGGTTCCGGGCGCTCGGGATCGGCGAACGCGATCACGTGATCGGGCAAGTAGTGGCTCGCGACGGCGCGCTCCAGCGGGCCCGTCGCGGCGCGACGTCCGGCGAAGACGAGCTCGACGGGACCCTCGAGCAAGAACTCGGCGCTGTTGAGCAGGCTCGCGAAGCCGCGCGGCGCGCGCTCCACGAGCTCGCCGTAGAAGCGCAGGACCTCGGCGGCGCGCTCCCCGAGCTCGGGTCGATCGAAATGCACGGCGAGCCGCGCGAGCGCGCGAGCGGCGATGCTGTTGGGGTTCGGGATGGCGCCGTCGTGCCCTTCTCGCGGGCGCGTGATCAGCGCCTCGTGACCCTTCGCCGTGTGGAAGAAGGCGGCCCCGGGTTGGTCGCCGAAGTCGGCGATCAGGCGCTCGCCGAGCTCGAGCGCCGCCCTCAAGAACGTGAAGTCGCCGCCCGCTTCGTAGAGGGTGATCAGCGCGTCCGAGAGGTACGCGTAATCCTCGAGGTAGGCGTCGAGGTGCGCGCGTCCCGCGCGAGCGGTGCGGTAGAGGCCGCCGTCCGGCCGCCGCAGCGTTTCGAGCGCGAAGCGAGCGGCGCGCGCGGCGGACTCGAGGTAGCGCGGCTCGCCGAGCACGCGCGCTCCTTCCGCCATGGCCCCGATCATGAGCCCGTTCCACGCCGTCAGGACCTTGTCGTCGCAGAGCGGCGCGACGCGCTCCTTGCGCGCGGCGTAGAGCTTCTGGCGCGACTCTTCGAGTGACTGGGCGAGCTTCTCCGGGCTGACGCCGAGCTCGCGCGCCGCTTGTTCGATCGTGCGGCGCCGCCAGAGCACGTTCGTCCCTTCCCAGTTGCCCTCGTGAGAGACGTCGTAGAACAGGGCAAAGTAGTCGGCCGCTTCGCGATCGAGCACGGTGTCGAGCTCGTCGCGCTTCCAGACGTAGAACTTGCCCTCCTCGCCCTCGCTGTCGGCGTCGAACGCGGAGTAGTAGCCGCCCGCCGCGTCCTGCATCTCGCGCGCGACGAAATCCAGCGTGCGACGCGCCACGTCGGCGTACTCCGCGTCCGAGGTGACCTGGTACGCGGCGAGGTAGACGCTCGCGAGCTCGGCGTTGTCGTACAGCATCTTCTCGAAGTGCGGCACGTGCCAGCGCTCGTCGACCGAGTAGCGCGCGAAGCCGCCGCCCAGGTGGTCGAAGATGCCGCCGTTCTTCATCCCGTCGAGCGTCTTCGTCGCGACCTCGAGCGAGCGCTCGTCGCCCGTCTTCCGGTGGTACCGGAGCAAGAGCTCGAGCGAGGCGCTCGGAGGAAACTTGGGGGCCGTGCCGAAGCCGCCGAAGCGCGGGTCGAACGCGGCGATCAGGGCGCGCGCGGCGGCAGCGAGCGCGTCACCGCTGACGGGGGCCGCAACCGAGCTTTGCGAGTCGCGGCGCACCGCTCGCGTGAGCTCTTCGGCCTGCCGCTCCAGCGTCGCGCGATCGCTCTTCCAGAGCTCGGCGAGGCGTTCGAGCAGCGTCGGAAACCCGGGCCGCCCGTAGCGATCGGTCGGCGGAAAGTACGTGCCGGCGAAGAAGGGACGCTTGTCGGGCGTGAGAAACACGGTCATGGGCCAGCCGCCCGCGCCGGAGAGCGCGACCGTGGCAGCCATGTAGATGTCGTCGAGGTCGGGCCGCTCTTCCCGGTCGACCTTGATGCACACGAAATCCTGGTTCATGCGCGCCGCGATCGCCTCGTTCTCGAAGCTCTCCCGCTCCATCACGTGGCACCAGTGGCAGGCGGCGTAGCCGATGCTCAAGAGGATGGGCTTGTCTTCTCGGGAGGCGCGCTCGAGCGCCTCGGGGCCCCACGCGTACCAATCGACCGGATTGTGGGCGTGCTGCAGCAAGTACGGGCTGGTTTCCTGGGCGAGGCGGTTCGGCATGGGTCCCCCTCCGACGTAAGGGCATTCCATGGCCCGCGCAACTCTGCCGGTGCAGCTTTGGCCAGTCCTGCGCTAGCCTCCGCGCCGTGCGAACGGACGAAGAGCTGATGGCGGCTTACCGCGCCGGCGATGCGTCCGCCTTTCGCGAGCTCTACGAGCGGTACTCACCGGTGCTCTACCGCATGATGCTGCGAGACCTGAGGCGCCCGGAGGAGGCGCGAGATCTCGTACAGCAGACCTTCTTGCAGCTCCACCGCGCGCGGAACGACTTCGACCCGAGTCAGCGCCTGCGACCGTGGATCTTCACCATCGCCCTGAACCTCAAGCGCGAGCACTTCCGGCGCGTGAAGCGTCGCCCCGAGAGCCCGCTCGAAGGCGAGGCGCTCGAGCGGGTGGCCGATCCCGTGGGCGGCGATGGGCGGGTCGAGGCGACGCGGGCTCTACGCGTTGGTCTCGCCGAGCTCCCGCGGGACCAGCGTGAGGTCATCGAGCTCCACTGGTTCGAGGGCCTGCCGTTCTCGGAGGTGGCCCAGGTGGTGGGTGCGAGCCTTTCCGCGGTCAAGGTGCGGGCGCACCGCGGCTACACGCGGCTCCGGCACTTGCTCGAGCCTCCGTCCTCCGATTCTTCCGCTCCCGCGGGGGTGAAGTAACCCGATGGGCCGGTCGGTCATAGATCCCGAGGCGATCCGTGGAATGCGCTGAGATCCGAGATTCGTTGCTCGCCCAGAAGGTCCCGTCGGGATCGAGCGTGGAGGAGCATCTCGCGTCCTGCCCGGCTTGCCGTGAGGTTTTGGCCGCGCGGGCCGCGCTCGGGAAGGGGCTGGCCGCGGCGCGAGATCCGGCCGAGCTCGCGGCCCCCGAGTTCGCCGAGCTCGAGCGCGCGCTCGGGCGCGAGAAGGGGCTCCGCGCGTGGCTGCGCAGCCGGCCCACGCTGGTGCGCACGGCGCTCTCGATCTGGAGCCTCCTCATCGTGCTCACCTTCATCGTGCTGACCCGCCGTCGGCCCGACTGGGAGCTCTACCCGGCGCTGCGCATGAACCTGCTGTTCGCGCTGTTCGCGTTCGGCGCGTTCACCGCGATCGAGCTCGCCTTGCGCGGGCCGCTGCGCCACGGTCGCAAGCTGCACGCCGCCGTCGCGGCGGTGTCGCTCGCCGTGCCGCTGATCGTCGCGTTGTTACCGCGCGCTCACACGCTGCACGACGCGTCGCTCCAGGGCACCATCAGCCACTTCGGCGAGCGCGCGTTCGGCTGCTTCACGATCGGGCTCCTCGCGAGCGCGCCGCTCGCGATCTTGGTCTACCTGTTCAACCGCGAGGATCGGCTCTCACCGCTCACCGCCGCGCTCACCGCCGCCGCGGCAGGCTTCGCCGCGAACCTCGCCCTTCACGCGCACTGCGCGATCACCGACCCCGAGCACCTCGCGCTGGGCCACGCCCTGCTGGGTCTCGTGTGGCTCTTGCTGCTGCTCTCGGCGCGGCGCTTTTCTCGAGCAAAATGACGTGCTCGGAGCGCGGGCGCTTGCGGAAGGCGTCGCGCGTGGGCTCGTGGAAATGCGGCCGCGGCTGCGACGCGCGCGCGGCCACGCCGAGGCCCACCTCGGGCG
>JAEZYO010000110.1 GCA_023419055.1 Pseudomonadota bacterium
AAGGCCAAGATCGCGAGCACCCCGAAGCCGATCAAGATGCTGTCACGATTGAGGATCAATGAGCTTGCGCCCGCGGCGCGGTGCTTGATCAGGAGCGTCGAGACGCACACCGAGAGCGGCGCCAAAAGGACGAGCAACCCCATCGGGACGGCGCGCGCGTCCACTCGGGCGAGATCGGTGACGAAGAGCAGTGCCACGCCGGAGAAGGCGAGCAGCATCCCGAGCCACTGGCGCCCGACCAGGACCTCCGTCTTCAAGTAGAAGTGGCCCGCGAGCGCCACGAACAGCGGGAACACGCTCCAGAGCACGCTCACGAGCCCCGAGGGGATGACGGTCTCACTCACGTAGACGAGCGCGTAGTTCAGCGCGAATTGAAAGAGCCCTTGGAGCAGCACCGCGATGAACGGCGGGCGGCTCCCGCCTTCTCGGTGCGCGAGCAGCGGGACGAGCGCGGCCATGCAGACGCCCGCGACCAGAAACCGCAACGCCGCACCCGTGAGCGGAGGCACGTCGCGCAGCCCGATCTTGATCACGAGCCAGGTGCTGCCCCAGACCAGACAAAGCAGGACGAGCAGCACGTTCGTGAGCGCGGGGCTCGGTGCCGGATCCCGGCTCTCCTGGCTCATGCGCGGCGACGGGTACCACGAGGCACCCTCCGCCGCCATGAGCACGGCGCGTCACTCGAGAGCGACACAGCTCTCGGCGCCGCTTGGACGAGCAGCTCCCGGGCTAGTGGCGAACGCTCGCGATGGCCCAGTAGATCGCGTAGCCCATAGCGGCGCAGCCGAGGACGAGCAAGAGCAGGAGCAAGCCGGTCCGCTCCACTGGCCTTCCCCGGTCCCCGGATCGGGCGAGCTCGGGAGCGCTGAACAACGCCGCGAACGCGCGCGCAGCCTCGCCGGCGTTCGAGAAGCGAGCGCCGGGATCGCGGTTCACCGTTCGCGAAAACCAAGCGTCGTAACCCTCGGGTAAGAAGCCTTCGACCCCGAGCTCACGCGCGCGCGCGCTCGAAGGCTCGATGGGCTGCTTCAAGATCTCGAGCGTCAACTCGAGCACGTTCTGGGGCTTATCCGCGTTCTTCCAGTACTGCTTGCCGGTGAGCACGAAGAAGCTCAGGAGGCCGAGCGCCCAGACGTCCGCGTTCGGCGCCGGGACATAGCCGTCCTTGGCCTGCTCCGGCGCGGTCCAAAGCGGCGTGCCGAGGCCCGGCGTCGTGCCGGAAATGTCGAGGCCAGCGAGGGATTTCGCGATGCCGAAGTCGAGCACCTTGAGCCAGGGCTCCCCGTCGCGCTCCCCTACCCGGACGTTCTCGGGCTTGAGGTCGCGGTGAACGATGCCCGCCGCGTGCGCGGACGAGAGCGCGTCGAAGAGCTGGCCCATCAAGCGCTCCGCGAGCTCGGGGGCGAGCGGCGCGCGTTCGCTTACGAACTCGTACAACTCCTGACCACGCACGAGCTCCATCGCCACCCACCCGAACCCTCTCGCTGCATCCTCGCCGGAGTCCACGACTCGCGCGACGTGCTCGCTCGCGATTGAACGACCGGCCTGCACTTCGCGCTCGAAGCGCCGTGCGGCGCGTGGATCGCTCCGGGCGCTGAGATCGACGAGCTTCAGCGCGAGCCGCTCTCCGTCAGCCACGCGCTCGACCTCGTAGACGCTACCCATGCTGCCTTGGCCGAGGATGTCGATCACGCGGAACGACTCGGCGAACACCGTATCAGGCATGAGACGCGGCAAGCGGGCCACGCGCGACTCCATACTCGAGAAGGCGTGCGGGGTCGAAACTGCCGCAAGTGGGGCCGTTTTGCTCGACGAGCGCGAGTTCTGCCGCGTCCTTTCGGCCGCGCCGGAGCGAGACGCTTGGCCTCGCCCTTGCATTGCTATCGCGCGGCACAGTTCCCCAGCTTTCCAAGGATTCCACGATGCGAAAAGGTACTTTCTCGCTCTTCCTCGCGCCCGCCTTCCTGCTCGCCAGCGCCACCGCGAGCGCCGCCCCTTTCAAGCCGCCGGCCGAAGCCGAGAGCCCGGTGAAGATCGCGCCCGAGGTGAGCGCGGAGGGCGCTGCTCCTCGCGCAACGGCGACCCCGGCCCCGCTCTCGTCGAGCGAGCGCGAGCGCTACGCCGAGCGCCAGCGCAACTCTCCGAACGCGCAGCAGTTCAAGGGAGGCGACGCCACCGTCGTCATCGGCGCGAGCACCGCGACGGTCATCCTCGCGGTTGTCCTCTTGATCGTCCTACTCTGACATGCAGAGCAAGCTGACGCCGATACTGGTCGCCGCGCTGCTCACGGGCTGCGCGGCGTACCAGGGCGAATCGAAGAGCGCCGATCCGGCGCGCATCGGGCAGGAGAGCGGCTGGCTCGCGATCTCCGACTTTCCCGAGGTGCGACAGTCGAGCGACGACGACTGCGGCCCGGCAGCGCTCGGCGCGGTGCTCAGCTACTGGGGCCGCCCCCTGAGCCCCGCCGTGATCGAAAAGGAGCTCGCTCCGGTCGCCGACCATGGAGTGCGCGCGGGCGACCTCCGGCGCTACGCCGAACGCCACGGGTTCTCGGCGTTCACCTTCTCGGGCACCCTCGCGGACCTCGAGCGTGAGCTCGGCGCGTCGCGCCCGGTGATCGTCGGGACCGTGAAGCGGTTGAGCGACGACCGAGGGCTCGCCCACTACGAAGTGGTCCTCGGTTATCACCCCGCGCGAAAGCTCGTTTTGACGCTGGACCCGGCGCGGGGCTTTCGAGAAACGCCGCTCCGCGCCTTCGAAGAGGAGTGGGCGCGCTCGGAGCGCCTGACGTTGGTCGTTTCCGGATAACCGGAGACTTTTGACGTAGATTGTCCTTGCGAGCGCTCGGGGAACGGGAAAAGGTTCCGGTCCCCCGTGAAGACGTCGCTCACCGGCATTCAGCCCACTTCCACGCCCCACCTCGGCAACTACCTCGGCGCGATCCGTCCTGCCCTCGAGCTCGCGAAGACGTACCGCACCTTCTACTTCATCGCCGACTACCACGCCTTCAACAGCGTGCAGGACCCGAAGCGGCTCAAGCAGAACGTCTACGATGTCGCCGCGACCTGGCTCGCGGCTGGCCTCGACCCCGAGCACACCGTGTTCTTCCGCCAGTCGGCGGTCGTCGAGGTGCACGAGCTCGCCTGGATCCTCGGCTGCCTGATCTCGACCGGTCAGCTCGAACGGGGTACGACCTACAAGGACGCGCTCGCCAAGGGCGAGACCCCGAACGCCGGCGTCTTCAACTACCCCGTGTTGATGGCGGCGGACATCATCCTGTACGACACGCACGTGGTACCGGTCGGGCGCGATCAAAAGCAGCACCTCGAGGTCGCCCGCGATCTCGCGGAGCGCTTCAATCACCTGTTCGGCGAGACGTTGGTGGTCCCCGAGCCGGTGATCCGGAGCGAGGTCCTGGTCCCAGGGCTCGACGGGCGCAAGATGAGCAAGAGCTACGGGAACACGGTGCCGCTCTTCGCGCCGACCAAGGAGCTCAAGTCGGCGATCATGAAGATCGTGACCGGCTCGGAGCCGCTCGAGGCGCCCAAGGAAGCCGAGGGCACGACGGTGTTCGCGGTTCACAAGATGATCGCGTCCGAGGAGCAGTCCGCGGAGCTCGCGCGCAAGCTCCGCGCCGGCAACTACGGCTGGGGCCACGCCAAGCAGGACCTGTTCGAGGTGCTGGAAGCAGAGCTCGGCCCGAAGCGAGAGCGCTACCTCGCGCTGCGCGCCGACGAGGCTGGGCTCGACCGCGTGCTCGCCGAGGGCGCCGAGCGCGCGCGCGTGATCGCCCGACAGACCATGGATCGCGTGCGCCGGGCGATCGGCATCTTGTAGTGGAAAGCGAGCCCCGCCCGCACTGTTACCGCTGCGACAAGCCCGAGTGCGCGTGCTTGTGCTCGCGCATACCGCGAGTCGAAAACCGGACTCCCATCGTGCTCGTTCAGCACAAGCGCGAGTCCCGCCACGCGCTCGGCACGGCGCGCATCGCGCGGCTCGGGCTCGCCCAGGTGCGGGTCGAGGTGTTCGCGGCGGATCAGACGTCGACGGAGGAGCTGCCCGCCTGGCTCCCCGAGGGCGCGGCCGTCCTCTACCCGCGGAAGGGAGCGCCCGATCTCGAACAGCTGGCGCCCGCCGAGCGGCCGAGGGCCCTCGTGGTCATCGACGGCACCTGGCACCAGGCCCGCGCGCTCTACCGCGACCATCGCTGGCTGTCCCAACTGCCCGCCGTGCAGCTCACCCCCCGTGCGCCGTCACGCTATCGGATCCGGCGCGAGCCCGCGCCGAACTACATCTCCACCATCGAGGCCATCGTCCAGGCGCTCTCCGTCCTCGAACCCGAGGCCCGTGACGCAGCGTCGCTGATCACCGCGTTCGATGCCCTGATCGACGACCAGCTCGAGAACCGACAGAAGCGCTCGCGCGACACGCGACCACGGGAGAAGCGGCCCTTCGAGTGGCGAAAGCTACCGCGCGCGCTGCTGGAAGCGTTCGACAGCCTGGTGGTCGTCTACGGCGAGGCCACCCACCCAGAGGGCGATCTCTCGCGCGACACGGAGCTCGTGCAGTGGACCGCGCTCCGTCTCCGGGACGGAGCGGTGTTCGATTGCGCGCTCCGTCCCTCGGGCGGCCTGCCGTCACCCGGCCATCTGCGGCACCTCGGGCTCGAGCGCTCCGAGGTCGAAAACGGCGTCGACGTTCCGACCTTCCTCGCGAGCTGGCAGAGCTTCCTCGCCGAGTGCCCCGGCGCGGACACCCTGGCTTCCTGGAACCCGCGTACGCTCTCGCTGCTCGAGCGTTCCGGGCTCACGAGCGTGAAGGGCTTCGGGCTGAAGGGCGTCTACCACCGCGTCCGGCAGGCGCGCGGCGACCTCGATCGGATTCTTGCCCACGAGCGCGCTCACTCCATCTCGGAGACCGAAGCTCTGGCGCTCGGAAAGATCCGCGGCCGAGCGCGCGAGAGGCTCCGGAACGCGCTTTCGGCGGCCACCTTGCTCCGTCGCCTCGCTCTTGCCGGCGAGCGTGAGCCATCTATTCTCGCTCGATGAGCCTGCGCAACAAGACCCTGTTCATCACCGGGGCGAGCCGCGGCATCGGCAAGGCGATCGCGCTTCGCGCGGCCGATGACGGCGCGAACGTCGCGGTCGTCGGAAAGACCGCCGAACCTCACGCGAAGCTCCCCGGCACCGTGCCCGACACGGTGCGCGAGATCGAGGCTCGCGGCGGCCGGGCTCTCCCCTGCATCGCTGACGTGCGTTTCGAGGAACAAGTCGCGAGCGCGATAGAGCAAACCGTCGCGGCGTTCGGGGGCATCGACGTCCTCGTCAACAACGCGAGCGCGATCAGCCTCACGCCGGTGCAAAACACCGAGATGAAGCGCTTCGATCTCATGCACGCGGTCAACGTGCGCGGCACGTTCCTGTGCTCGAAGCTCGCCCTCCCCCACCTGCTCCGCGCGGAGAACCCGCATATCCTGATGCTCTCTCCTCCCCCCTCGTTCGAGCCGTCGTGGTACGGCGCTCACCTCGCGTACACGCTGAGCAAGATGGGCATGTCCCAATGCGTGCTCGGCCTCTCGGAGGAGCTCAAGGCGCAGGGCGTGGCGGTGAACGCGCTCTGGCCCAAGACCGCCATCGCGACCGCAGCCGTGCAGAACCTGCTCGGTGGAGACGCCATGGTCCGCCGCTCGCGCAAGGCAGAGATCGTCTCGGACGCGGCGTACCACATCCTCACGCAACCGAGCAGGAGCGTGACCGGACGCTTCTTCGTGGACGAAGACGTGCTCAAAGAGGCAGGGGTGAGCGACTTCTCGAAGTACGCCGTCGCGCCGGGCGAAGAGCTCTTGCCCGATTTTTTCCTCTAGCCGACGTCTTCCTCCACGTGCACCGCCGCGGGCCCGTGCTCGCGCAGCGAACGCGGCGCTACTCCGTACGCCCGCCGGATCGTCTTGTTGAAGAGCTGTAGGTCGGGGAGGCCCACCTCGCACGCCACCTGCTTGATGGACAAGCCCGAGTGGAGGAGCAAATGTCGCGCTCTCTCCACGCGCCGGCGCCGCACGTATTCGGTGACGGTTTCACCGAGCTGAGCTCGGAACAGCCGATTCAAGTGCGGAGTCGAGACGCCGGCTACGCGCGCGAGCTCACGCACGACCAGGCGATCCCCGAGCCTGCTCTCGATGGTGCGGCAGGCCTGGCCCACCGCGGCGTGGCGCTTCTCGCGGCGATCCGCCTCGTAGAGCGTGCGCTCGGCGAGCTCCCAGAGGATGTCCCAGAGCCCGGCCTCCACGCGACGGGGGCGTACGGGAGCCGCGCGCCTGAGATCGTCGAAGCGTTCGAAGAGCGGCCCGAAATCACTGCCGAGATCTCGCATGGCCGCGATCGGGAGCTCGGCCTTGCGCGAGCTCTCGGTGGGGGTGAAGTGAGCGTAGAGATGCTCGGCGCGACCGCGGTAGTGATATTCCTGGCGCACGCCGGGTGGTATGATCCCGACGTATCCGGGCTTGATCGCCAGGCGCCGACCGTCGAGCACGAGATCGGCGTCGTAACCGTAGAAGTGAATGGTCCAGGCCCAGAGGAGGTAGCGCTCCTCCTTGCGTTCGATGCCGTGAAGCCCGCGCCCGATGGCGTGAATCTCCGGTGGCCCGCCTAGATCGAGAGTCCAAGAAAGCGCGGCAGCCCGCATGATTGACTTCTACCATTCTGGATCTCACCGGACCAGCGGAGAAGCAGCGTCGATGGACGGCCCACGGGCATAATGATCGACGGTCGTGCTTGCGGCCGCGGCCGTACTTCCAATGATCTCCGCCTGTGTCCGGAACGCCCGGGCCGTTCGGCGCCCCTTCTGGTGCGCCGTCTGGCTCGCTTCGCTCGTTTTCTCGGGTTTCGCTCGCGCGCAGGTGCTCGAGCCGAACGGGCTCAGCGTGCCGATCGACGCGGTGACGAGCGAGACCAGCCTGCAGGAATACTTCGACGCAGAAGGTGAGACGATCGACGCCGTCGCGCAGGCGAGCACCAACCCTCAGGTTTTCTCGCCGCTCTGCGACTTCCAAGCGACGCTGGTGCTGAGCGGCTCGGGAACCACGGCCGCGATCGCCTGGTACAATGTGCCCGCCGATCCCAACGCCGCGCCCGACGCCGTCTACACCATCGTGCCCGACGACACTCCCGTGGGCGAGGTCGTCAACGCCGCGGCGATTCGCGAAGACCCGAACTACGCAGAGGGCCTGATCGGCTTCGTGCTCATGAAGTACGGGCAGCGCGCGTATTACACGGAGTACCAGCGGAACGTCTTCTGCTCGGGGTGCGAAACGCCCGACTACTGGAAGATGGCGCTCACTTACCCGTCCACGCTCTACGAGAACACCTACTACCTCGCCTTCGAAGACTGGGAGGGCGCGGACGCGTCGAGCTGGCAAGGTAACGACGGCGACTTCAACGACAAGGTCTTCCGCTTCACGGGCGTGAGCTGCGTCGGCGGCGGTGAGGCTTGCGACACCGGGAAGATCGGCGCCTGCGGCGTGGGGCTCACCGAGTGCTCGTTCGACGGCGGGCTCGTTTGCAAGCAGCAAATCCCGGAGCAGCCCGAGAGCTGCGACAACGTCGACAACGACTGCAACGGCGAGGTCGACGACGGCGATCTGTGCGACGAGGGGAAGGTCTGCGTGCAGGGCCGCTGCGTCGACAGCTGCCTGAGCGGTGAGTTCCCGTGCCGGACGGGGCTCGTTTGCTCGGCTGGCTTCTGCATCGACCCCGCCTGCGACGGCGTCGTCTGCGAGGCGGGTAAGGTTTGCCGAGGCGGCACCTGTGAGGGGGCCTGCGACGGCGTGGTCTGCCCGCTCGGGCAGGAGTGTCAGCTCGGGCGCTGCGTGAACCTCTGCGCCAACGTCGTCTGCGACGCCGGGGCAGTGTGCGAGAAGGGTGTCTGCGTCGCCACCTGCAGCTGCCGGGGCTGTCCCGTCGAGCTCGAGTGCGCTGCCTCCGGCTCCTGCGTGGAACCCGGCTGCGACATCACCTGTGACGTCGGCCAAGCGTGCAGCGGTGGCGCTTGCGTCGACGCTTGCGCGAACGCCGTCTGCCCGGGCGGAGCGTCCTGCCTGGCCGGTGAATGCGGCGAGCCCGTGCCTGGGTCGGACAGCGGCGGAACGGGGAGCGGGGGCGGTATCGGTATCGACACCGGTAGCGGTGGCATCGTCATCGGTGCAGGCGGAACGAGCTCGGGCAGTGGAGCGTCGAACGGGACCGGCGCGAGCAGCGGTGTCGCGGACAAGCGCGAGGTCGGTGAGCCAGGCTGTGCCTGCCGTCAGTCAGCGCCTCCGCGAGGACGGGCCTTCCCGCTCGGGCTCGCGCTGGCTCTCCTGTTAGGACGGCGCGCGAGAGGCCCGAGGGCTCGCAGCCCCCGGGCCTCGCTCTCCTAAGCGAACGTCACGCGCAGGGCTTGCGCCGCCGAGCAACGAGCAGCGCGACCGCTCCGGCGAGCGCGAGCCAGCCGCCCGTCGAAGCCGCGCCCCGAGGCGCGCGGCAGCCGCAGCCGCCGCCACCCGCCTCGACCGCGCCGAGGCGTTCGAGCTCCACGGCCCGACTTCCCGAGCCACCCGAAGCATCGGTCCCTTCGTTCGACGGCGGGTCGATGAGGATCGGCCCCGGGTCGTCCGACCCGGCCCCTCCCGAGCCTGGATCGCTCACCGGCTCCGTGCACCTGCCGTTCAGGCACTCGCCCCCGCCCGGGCACTTGGTGCCGTCGCAGTTGTCCACGCACTTGCCGTCCTCGCAGTGGGTGCCCGAGGTGCAGGTCACGCTCTCACAGGCGTCCTCGACGCAGACGTTCTTCTGACACGCGAAGCCCTTGTCGCAGCCGGCGCAGTCGCAGTCGACGCAAACGCCGAGGTGACAAGAGAACTCCGCGTCGCACTCGATGTTCTCGCACGGGTCGACGCAGCGCCCGGAGCGGCATAGCTGGTCGTACGGACACGTGACGCCGTCGCAAGCGTCGACGCAAGATCCCTCGCGGCACACCTTGCCCGCGTCGCACGTCACGCTGATGCACGCGGGCTCGATGCAGAAGCCGTCGGAGTTGCACGACAGGCCCGCGGAGCACTGGAACTCCCCTGACCCGCAGCGCGGAACGCATTTCCCGCGGTTGCAGACGTAGTCCTTCTGACACAAGTCACCGTCGTCGACCTCGCCGTCGCAGTCGTCGTCGAGCGCGTTGCAGCTCTCCTCGCTGGCCTCCACGTTCGGGACGCACGCGAGCTCGCCTCGCTGGCATTGTAGGGTCCCGTCGCTGCACACGCCCTCTTCACCGGTGTCGCAAGCGGCGCCGCTGCCCGCGCACTGGATACCGTCGACGCGCGTCAAGATGTCGTCGAAATCGTCGTCACCCCCGACGAGCAAGTCCTCCCAACCGAAGTAGAAGGAGTCCTTGTGCGTGACGCTCTGCCACGTGATGAGGTGAATGCTCGGCGTGGCGCCGTTGTCGGGATTGAACTCGCGCTCCGAGTAGAAGATGTTCTCGAACGTGCCTTCGAGCGGAGGCTTACCGCGACGCTCACCGACGCTCGCGCCCTCGGGGGCGTCCACGCGCACCTCCATGCCCGTCGCGATGAAGAAGCCGATCAGCCCGCCGCGGTAGTTCGGGTCGTCTCGCAGCGCGAGCGCCCGCGTGAGCGGTGGGTCTTCGTCGTTCAGGATGAAGGAGTGGAGCTCGCTCAGCTCGGGCTTCAGGTTTTTCCCCGGATTTTTGGGATCTTCTTCGACGTTGTACCAGCCGAAGACGTTCCGGTACCCCGCCCCCCTTGCGACCAGGTGAAAGGTCAGGTTGCAGCGCGGATCGAAGGTCTCCGGGCTCACCTTGCCGTCCGCTTGCGCGTCGATCAGGTTCGGCTCCCCCTCCTCGTCGTCGAGGCAGCGCTGCACGTTGTTGTCCGAGCACACCGGCACGTTCTCGTCGACGATCGGTAGCGGCGCAGTGGACCCCGGTTGATTGAGTGCCCGTGCAGGCACCACCCAGCCCAGCGTCGCCATGAATACACTGGCGATCAGAATTCGGCACATGCACCGTGGTCTAGCATGCACTGATTTGACAAACTGCGAGTCTTATTGCGCGCGACTCGCGACCCAACACTCCTCAGAGTTGTGACACCGACGCTCGCCGCCGAACGCGTGTCAGCAATCATCGAGCGATGCGAACTGGCGACGTCGAGCGAGCGTCGGAGCGAGCGTGAATCCGCTCCGAGCGACGCGAGCGCCCCGCCGCCATTTGCTCTCTCCCCGAGCCCCGGCGTGGCGAGGCGATCCGACCTCGGCCGGCTCGCCCCGATCGAGGCACGGCGCCGCGCGAGGCGCTACGGCTCGCCCTGCCCTGCAGTCGGAGGCGCATCGTGTTCGTGGCCCAAACGTCGGCGTCGGCTTCGGGGTCGCGGTCCCGAACCTCGCCTGCAAGGGAACACCGCGGCTTCGCGCGAGCTCGGCAGCGTTGGGCGCTTCCGCTCCCGGGGCCAAGCTCGAGACGGCTTTTTTTTTGGGTGGGTCGCCCGAAGTGTGACCATCGCTGACGGCGGGGTCTCGCTGCGGACGCCCCAGCGGGAGACCTCGAGCGAGAGCGATGGTTCCACCACGAGCTCGAGCCCCCAAAAAACAACCGCCGTTCACGTTGCAGTGTCTCGGCGATCAGCGCGCGCCGCCATGCGCCGATGGATGCGAGTCGTGGACCTCGCTCTCGTGCTCCGCCTACCCACTGAGGTGCTCCCGTGCGACCCGCGGCTCGGGGCAGCCCGCGCTGCTCTTCGAAGTGGCGTGCAGGCGTGCGCCTGCTCGAAGAAACCGCGCGCGCCTGGGCGCCAGTGACGGAGCCGCGCTCTTGACGGAGGAGCTCGCTCTCGATGAGCTCACTCGCGATGGCGCGTAGTTCCCCTTGACGAAAGCGGGTCCTTGCGAGGGGCTCAGGCGCTGGATGGCGCGGCGCACGAGCTCCTTGCCCGTCCGGGTCTCGCCCGTGATGAGCACGCTCGCCTTGGTGGGGCGACCCTGTCGATCCCCTGGAAGAGCCGCTGCATCGGGTTGCTCGTCCCGGCTGTCTCGTAGTGCACCTCGAGCTCCGCGCGCCTGTGAGCCACCACGCGAGAGAGCCCGCGCTGCTCTCGAAAGGGCTCAGCCGAGCCTCGTCGGCGAGCCCTTGCACGTCGACTAGGTGCGCCTCTCGTCGCTCGAGCGGAGCGAGCTGCTCGCGCGCGTCGCACGAACTCGGCGAGAGCGCTCTCGACGAACTTCGGCTTCGCGAGGCGCTCCTCCATCACCTCGACCTTCTTCGGTCAGCACCACTGGTGGTCGAGGAAACCGGCTCGACGACGAGCGTGCACGACGACCCGGAGGCTGCCCTTCGACGAAGGGTCCAAGGCCGGTCGAATCGTCCAGCCACGCCCTTCGACAGCGGCCTCGGTTTCGATGCGGTCGCACTCGGCTCGATGCGGCCGCGCTTCGCTCGATGCAGTCGAATGGGACGAGAAGGAGCGCGTCGATTCCGACGCAAAAAAAGACGAAGGGACCGGAGCCATCCGATCCCTTCCATCATCGCCGAGCGGACTCAGCGAGCGTCAATCACCAGCGATCGCGGTCGCGGTCGCGGTCACGACCGCCACCACCGCCGCCGCGACGACCACCGCCGCCGCCGCCGCCACCGCCGTAACCGCCACCACCGCCGCCGCCGCCGAAGCCGCGACCACCGCCGCCGCCCTTGCGCTCCTCGGCCTCGTTCACGCGAAGAGCGCGACCGTCGAGGGTCGCACCGTCGAGGCGCGAGATGGCTTCGCTGGCAAGCTGGTCGGAGGCCATGGTGACGAACGCGAAGCCGCGCGAGCGACCCGTTTCGCGATCCATGACGATGTGGACGTCCGTGACCTCACCGATCTCGGAGAAGGCCTGACGAACGCTCTCGGTGTCGGAGTTGAAAGAGAGATTACCGACGTACAAACGACTTCCCATTTTCTGAATCTTTCCGTAACGGCTAGAGAACTAAGCGCCCCGTTGGGCTTCAAACCCGCATCCAAGATGCCGTCGAGATCGGATGTTGGGCCGTGTGTTAAGGACCTCACGGCCACTCAGCGTCGCCAAAACCCAGTGACGCGTCGCAATCTCGGAGAGCGCTTCGAGTCATTCCAGCGGTAACGTTCAGTGGCGCGCAGAAGGTAGCGCGAAGGCGAGCAAAGCGCCACTCACTGTCGCTCGGCTCGATGCGCTTACCGGCCCGGGGGCAGGTTCCCCCGGATCGACCTGCCTTTCGGCCGATGACTCCGAGCGCTCGGAAGGCCCCTCGCCCCGCCCGACAGGCCCCCAGGCGCGGCTCGGGGGCTCGCGGCGTCAGGTTCCGGGTTCGGTGTGGCTTTCCGAGCAACCCCGTGGGGCGAGGCGCCTCACCAGACGCCCCAACCCTACCTCGACCGTTCATGTCCGAGCCCCCCGTTCACGTCACGCGGCGTCGACGGCGGAAGAAATGGCCGCTTCGGTCTTGGTGACGCGGATCGAGCTCGCGTCCATGGCCGCCTGCTCGACCTCGTCCGCCGGGGCGTGCGCCTCCGCCTCGAGGAAGCCGATCAGGCGCTCGCGAAGCGCGTAGTACTCCGGGTTCGACATCAGCTCCGCCCGATTGCGCGGGCGCTCGAACGGCACCGTCAGGATGTCGCCTACGCGCGCGGCAGGCCCGCTCGTCATCATCACGATCCGATCCGAGAGGAACAGCGCCTCGTCGACGTCGTGGGTGACCATCATTGCCGTTTTCTTGTCCGTGCGCCAGAGCTCGAGCAGCGTCTCCTGCAGCTCGAGCCGCGTGAGCGAATCGAGCATGCCGAAAGGCTCGTCGAGGAGGAGCATCTTCGGCGAGAGCGCGAACGCCCGCGCGAGACCGACGCGCTGGCGCATGCCCACGGAGAGCTCCGCCGGCTTCTTGTCGAGCGCGTCGCCCAGACCGACGAGCTCCAGGTAGTGCGCCGCGATTTCGCGACGCTCCTTCTTGCCCTTCTTTTCGTAGACCTGGTCGACGCCGAGGAGCACGTTCCCGAGCGCGCTCAGCCAGTCGAGCAGGCAGGGTGCCTGGAAGACCACGCCGCGGTCGGGTCCGGCCTCGACGACTTCCTTGCCGGCGAGCACCACGTCTCCCATCGTCTGCTTGTTGAGGCCGGCCACGATCGAGAGCACCGTGGACTTTCCGCAACCCGAGTGACCGATGATGCTGACGAACTCACCCTCGGCGATGCTGAGGTTGAAGTTCTCGACGATGACGTTCGTGCCGTTCTCGCCGGGGTACGACTTTCCGAGGTTGAAGATTTCGAGGAATCTCGAGCTCACGGTAGCGCCTCCGCAGCTTTGGGCGCCGTCGCCGGCGCGGGAATGGACGCCGGACGCGGCTTCCGGCGGGTGGAGAGCAGGTACTCGGTGACCTCACGCCGGATCCGCTGGAAGCGCGGATCATGGTTGAGCGCGCGTCGATCCCGAGGCCGCTCGATGTCGACGACCATGGAGGGCCCGAGGGTCGCGGCGGGGCCCGCGCCGAGCGGGATGATGCGATCCGCGAGTAGGACTGCCTCGTCCACGTCGTTGGTGACGAGCACGATGGTCTTGCCTGCGCTGCGCCCGATCCGCTCGATCTCGTCCTGCATGGTCGCGCGGGTGAGCGCGTCCAGCGCTCCGAGCGGCTCGTCCATCAAGAGCACTTCGGGATCGGCGGCCAGAGCGCGCGCCAGCGAAACACGCTGCCGCATGCCTCCCGAGAGCTGCCCGGGCTTGCGGTCGCGCGCGTGCGAGAGCCCGACCATCGTGATGAAGCGCTCGGTGTGGGCGCGCTGCTCGGCGGGGCTGAGCTTCGTGAGCACGCTCTCGACCGCGAAGAGCACGTTGTCGAAGGCGCTGAGCCAGGGCAAGAGCGAGTAGTTCTGGAAGACCACGCCTCGCTCGGGCCCGGGCCCGGTGATGGGCTTGTCGGCGAAGGTGACCCTCCCGGAGTCCGCCGGGATGAGCCCGGCGAGCAGCGAGATGAGCGTGCTCTTGCCCGCGCCGGAGAAGCCGACGATGGCCACGAACTCGCCCTGCTCGACCGAGAGATCGACCTTGGAGAGGACGTGCGTCGCGCCATACGACTTACTGACCTGGTGAAGTTCGAGGATGCCCATGACGCTCACGCAAACTTGAGGCGACGCTCGACGAGGCCCATCAGGCGGTCCAGCGCGAACCCGACGAAACCGATCGTGAGGATGCAGAGGATGATGTGCTCGTAGATGAGCGCGTTGTATTCCTGCCAGAGGAACCCGCCGACGCCCGGGGAGCCGGTCAGCATCTCGGCGGCGACGATCACGAGCCACGCGATACCGAGGCTCAGGCGGAAGCCCGTGAACATGTACGGCAGCGCCGCCGGCAGCATCACCTTGAAGAGCGTCTTCATGCGGCCGAGCTTCAGCACCTTGGCGACGTTCAAGTAATCTTGCGGCACCGAGCGCACGCCGAGCGCGGTGTTCAGCACCGTGGGCCACATGGAGCACATGGCGATGGTGAAGATGCCCGCCGGCTCCGGCTTGCCGAACAGGAACAGCCCGAGGGGAAGCCAAGCCAGCGGAGAAACGGGCCTCAAGATCTGAACGATCGGATCGAACGAGGCGCTGAAAAACTTGGACATACCGAGGAGGAAGCCTATCGGTGCCCCGAGCAGCACCGCGATCACGTACCCCTTCATCACGCGCTCGAGCGAGTACCAGGTGAAACGCAGAATTCCTTGGTCCAGCTCGCCGCGCTTGGCGAAGGGCTCGAGGATGTAGAGGCTGCTCTGCTCCCACGTTTTCGCGGGCGAGGGCAGCGTCTGTGCCCACGTCGAGCTCGTCAGCGTCCAGAAAAGCACCACCGCGATCCCCCCTAGCAGGGGCAACGCCACGAGCGCCACCTTGTTCCCGACGCGGTCCATCGTCGTCTTCATGATCTCGTCCTCCGGTTTCCTCGGTATGTCCTCTGCAGGTCTGCTCGGGATCAGCCCTTCATGCTGTGAATTGCAAAGCTCGTTGCGTATTCTTCCGGATTCTTCGGATCGAAGGTCTTGCCGTCGAACAGGGTCTCCGGATCGTCGTTTCTGGTCACGGCCACGCCGAGCTCTTTCATGGCCTCTTCGTACAAGTCTCCGCGCATCACCTCCTTCGGAATGCCCTCGTAGTCGGGCTTGCCTTCCACCATGCCCCAGCGACGGAACTGGGTGAGCCACCACACTGCGTACTTCGGGTTCGGGAAGTTGCAGGCGCGCTCGCTGAAGATCATGTAGTTCGGGTCCTGCTTCTTGCGCCCGTCGCCGTAGTCGTACTCACCCTTCAATCGCCCGAGGATGAGCTCGGGCGGACAGTTGATGTAGGTCGGGCGCGACACGATCGCCGCCTGCTCCGGGCGGTTCTTGAGATCGTCGAGCCAGACGCTGGCCTCGTGGACCGCCTTCAAGCATGCCTTGACGCTCTTCGGGTTCTTGTCCGCGAACTCCTTGGTGAAGGCGAAGACCTTCTCGGGGTGGTCCTTCCAGAGCTCCTGCGTGGTGATCGCCGTGTAGCCGATGTCGTCGGCGATGGCGCGAGCGTTCCAGGGCTCGCCGACGCAGAAGCCGTCCATTTTGTCGATCTTCATGTTGGCCACCATCTGCGCCGGAGGGATGGTGACGAGCGCGACGTCCTTGTCGGGGTGGATGCCTCCCTGTCCCAGGTAGAAGCGCATCCACATCGCGTGCGTCCCGGGCGGGAACGTCATGGCGAACGTCATCGGCTTGTTGGCAGCCTTGGCCTCGTCGACCAGCGGCTTGAGCGCCTTGGGGTCGAGCCCGACCTTGCCCTTGAGGCCCTTCTTCATCGAGATGGCCTGGCCGTTGCGGTTCAGCATCCAGGGGATCACCATCGGCTTCTTGGGCGAGCCGAGCAGGCCCATGGTCGAGGCGATGGGCATGCCGATCAGCATGTGCGTACCGTGGATGTCGCCGTTCGAGAGCGAGTCTCGAATGGCGGCCCAGCTCGCCCCCTTAACGATCGTCGAGTTGATGCCGTACTTCTTGAAGAAGCCTTTCTCGTGAGCGATCACGATCGGCGAGCAGTCGGTGAGCGCGATCATGCCGAAGCGCATGTCGGTGGTTTCGGGCTTGCTCGCGTTGAGGTTACCCACCGTGGAGG
>JAEZYO010000115.1 GCA_023419055.1 Pseudomonadota bacterium
CGCTCGCTCTCGGGACGGCCTTGCCCCTCGCGCTCGCGGCGGTGGTCTACACCAGCGCCGCCGGGCGGCTCACCATCGGGCCCACGAACGGCGGGCTCAACTTCTACCTCAACTTCAGCGACTCCAAGCGGGTGGAGTACGGGGCCGCGTACATCGAGCCTATCCCGAACGCCGTCCGCTTCGACCACGTCGAATCGGTCTCGGTGCCCTTCTACGAGCAGGGCCACTACTATGCGCGAGGGTTGGCCCTGCTCCGCGACGAGCCCTGGCGACTGAAGCGGGTGTTCTTCAATCTGGGAGAGCTCACCGCCACCGGACGCCAGTCGTATTGGCCAGGTTGGGACCCGTGGCCGCGTGCAGCACGGATCTACAAGCGAATCTTCTTCGGCTTCGTGATCGTACCAGCGCTGCTGTGCGCTCTACAGCTCCTGCTGCGTCGCCGCCGAGAGCACGGGCCGGCGCGTCGATTCATGGCGCTGTCGTTTTTCACGGGCGCTATCGCGCCGCTGATCTACCTCGGGGATCCGAGACTACGCGTGCCGTTCGACGGTCTGCTCTTGGCGCTCGTCTTGGACGGGCTCCTGCGCTGGTGGCGAGCGAGCGATCAAGAGGCGAGCGCCGGCTCGGCGCGTACGAACGCCGGCGCGGCCGCTATTTCACCGTAGAACTCTTCCATCGCAGCGACCGCGGCGCGCCAGCTGTAGCGATCTTCGGCCAGGGTTCGCGCCGCGCGGCCGAGCCTGTCCGCGAGCTCCTTGTCCGAGAGCGCGCGGATGACCTGCGCCGCGAAATCCTCCGGCGTGTCCGCGAAGAGGACGTCGCGTTCGTGCTCGAGATCGATGCCCTCCGCTCCGAGGCGCGTCGAGACGATGGTCTTGCCCTTCGCCATGGCCTCGACGACCTTGAAGCGGGTGCCTCCGCCGATGCGCAGAGGAACGATCACGAGCGTGGCGCGGTCGAGGTACGGCAGCGGGTCCTCGACGAAGCCGGTGATCTCGACGTTGTCGGCGCGGCGGGAGAGCACGGACTCCGGCGGCCCCATCCCGACGATCTGAAGCTTGACGTCGGGACGCGCCGCGAGGATGCGCGGGAAGGTGGTGTCCAGGAAATGGAGGATGCCGTCGGTGTTCGGGAAGTAGTTGATCGCGCCGAGGAAGAGCAAGGTGGCCGGCTCGCGCGGGGTGTTGTTGGGACGGAAGGCGTCCACGTCCACGGCGTTGGGGATGACCCGCGTGCGGGCGCCCGGGAGCTCTTGCAGGACCAGGTCGCGGTCGCGCGAGGAGGTGAGGGTGATGCCGTCGAAGCGGCGCCAGGCGTCGAGCTCCTCACGCTTCAGCTTTCGCCAGTTGACCGCGCTGTAGAGGCGGCGCGCGCGATCTCCCGGCGCCTCCGCGGTCCGGCGGATGAGATCGTACTCGATGTTGTGCTCGTCGAGCACGAACAGCGGTGAGCCGGTCACGCGCCGCGCGAAGCGGTAGATCCCCATCTGGGAGAACTCCACCTCGACCACGTCGTAGTGCCCCTGGGCGAGCAAGCGGTCGAGCGCGACCTGGAACTCGGGGCGGTGCATCAAGAGGCTCTCGAAGCTCCTCCGCGAGGCGAGCGAGGCGAGCTGGAGGATGCGCTTCTTTCCGGTTTCGACGTTCAGGACGTCGTACGGGACGGTGATCACCTTCTCGCAGTAGCTGCGCGTCGCCGCCACCGCCGTACCCAAATCGAGGCCCGCCACGTCGAGCCCGGCCGTCGCGAAGGAGAGCACGGAGATCTCGTGCCGCTCCGAGAGCCCGCGCATCAAGCCGTCGATGCGGCGTTGCGCGCCGAAGCGCGCGGGGCTCGGGAGGTAGGGCGTGACGAATAGAATTCTCATGGTGGCTCAGGCGAAGGTGACGGCGCCGAAGAAGCGCTCGCGTCCGATGTCGTCGAGCGTTCGCTTGGCCTCCCCGATGCGCATGCGCTCGAGCGCGACGCACAGGAGCGCCAGATCCGACGAACGCGCGAGCTGTACGGTGGCGGGGCTCGCCGCGGCGGGCGCGAGGGCGAGGATCACGGGGCCGCTCGCCAGCGTTTCGCGCAGCTGGGCCACGAAGTCCGCCATGTCGGAGAACTCGAGCTCGGTCGCGTCGGCCACGTGGATATGCGCGCCGAACTGCAGGCTGCCGGTGCGCGCGAGCGCGACCGCCGCGTCGAGGGTCAATTCACGCGGCGCGCCCAGGCCCGCCGGGACGAGCGCGAGAGTCCTCCACGGGTGTCGTTGAACCGACAACCACAGGCGCTGCCAATCGACGCCGCCCCAAGTCTCGTCCTCGACGGGACGAGACGGCGCTGATCGTTCTAGCTCTGGCGCGAGGGCAGCGGAGCGCATCTCGGCGGGAACCACAAGCACGCGCCATGCCGCCGCCGTAGTCCGGCGCACGGCTCCAAATCGCGACGCGCGCACGGTCGGAGGGACACTCGGTTCGAGCAAACTTCCACGCCTCCGCGCACGGGCGCACGGGCGTGCCCGGTTCGTCCACAGAACGGTGAGCATGCTGTGGAGAGCAGGCGGGTTTCGCCCGCACCTGCTGCGGAATCACGAGCACTCCTTTGGCGCGCGCGCCGCGGCGTAAAGGTGAACGCGGGGCGCGTTGGACCTCCCCCGGGTGCGTTCCCCGGCGCGGCAGAGACCTTGCAAGGGACCGGCAGAGCCCGCGCTCGCTGGCGTGGGACACCAACGCTGCCGCCTTCCAACTTTCATCCCGAGAGCGAAAAGAGTTCGCGCCATGCAGGCTGTAAAAGGAATGGTTCAGGTCGGAAGCATGACCTTCAGGATCGCCCGCGTCGGGCCCGGTCTGTACGAAGCCGTGCGGATCCTCGACGACGCGCGGGTAGGCACCTTCCAGAGCTCGCCTCTGAAAGTGCTCACGCACGAGGTCGAGTACGAGCTGATGCGTGAAATAGCGCTCTCGGCGGTCCACGAAGCCAAGGTGAGCTGGGTCGGTCGGCTGCCGTTTCGCGGAGTGTTGTGAGGGCTTTCGAGAGGCTTAGCGTGCAACCATCATCGATAGCTACCCCGCAGGTTCCCGACGCGAGAACCGCCCCGGAGTCTTCGGCGCGCACGCCGGCGTTCTACCGGCGGCGCAAGAAGCGCGGGGACGAGATCGGGCAAGTGCTCCTCCGCCTGGGTCGCATTCGGGCCGAAGATCTGCGAGAAGCCTTGCGCATCCAGGAAGAGCGCGGAGGCCTGGTCGGCAACATCCTCAAGCGCATGGGCGCCTGCGACTCGCAGGCGATCGCCGAAGCTCTCATCGAGCAGGCGCGCCTGGCGCGGACCAAGGGAAAAAACTTCCTCGCGCCTCAAGCTCGAGCGAACCCCTCGGTGGCCGGGCTCTCGGTGCGTTGCCGCCCGCAGCTCGTCGCCCTCCTCTTGAT
>JAEZYO010000127.1 GCA_023419055.1 Pseudomonadota bacterium
CGCTTCTGCCGCGCGGAGCGAAGCGCGCTTCGCCTCGAGCGCGTAGCTGTTCTGCACGGCGCGTCGAGCCGTCTCTGCCGAGGTGAGGCCCGTGCCTCCGCGCATCACCTCCAGCCGCTGCTCGAGCTCGGTCTCCGTGCGCTCAGCCGCGGGGTTGATGGGCGCGCCGGTCCCCGGTGGGCCAGCCTCCGGGGTGCGCTGGCCCGGCGGCAGAGCCTGGCCCGGCACGTTGGGCGCCGGTGCGGCGGGCGCAGGCGCCGGCTGGGCGGGTCGAGCCTGCGCGAAGGCTTGCGTGACGACGAAGAGGCTCGAAAACGGCAGAAGTCTCTTGAAAGAGCGCGCGATCATGGTGCGTCTCCGTAGAAATTCTCGGTGCGCGGAAACTATAGGCTCGAAGACGGAGCCGGCTAGTGCTCAAAAACTCTATTTGCCGAAAGCGTGACCGCCGAGCTCGGCGCTCGGGGTCGGGGCCACGGCAGGCTTGCGCCGGAGCAGTCGCTTCAGGTTCTCGAGCGCGAGGTTGAAGACGGGGACCACGATCAGCGACAGCAGGGTCGAGCTGATCACGCCGCCGATGACCGCGATCGCCATCGGCGCACGGAACTCACTGCCTTCGCTGTTGCTGATGGCGGTGGGCAGCATACCGAGCACCATCGCGGCGCTCGTCATGAGGATGGGGCGCAGGCGCTCGGGTCCGGCTTCGAGCACGGCCTGGAGCGGCGGCTCCCCTTGTTCGCGGACGCGAACAATCGCCCGATCGATGAGCAAAATCGCGTTCTTCGTGACCAGACCCATCAGGAGCACGATGCCGATCAAGGCACCCATCGCCATGGTGTTGTCGGTCAAGAACAGCGCCAACACGCCGCCGACGAGCGCGAGCGGCAGCGTCAACATGATCGTGAACGGGTGCAGGAAGCTCTCGAACTGCGAGGCGAGCACGATGTAGATGAAGACCACGCCGAGCAGGAGCGCGAGCCCCATGTTGGTGTTGGTCTCGTTCATGAGCCGGAGCTGACCGTCGTAGAAGACGCTCATGTCCGAGGGCAGCTTGATGGCGGCGATCTGTGGCTGAAACTCTTTGGCCACGTCGCCGAGCGGTCGCCCGACGGGGGTCGCCCAGATCGTGATCTGACGATCCCGATTCTCGCGCTCGATGACCTGCGGGCCCTCGGTGCGCGTGAACGTGGCGACGTCGGAGAGCTTGATGGCTCCGGCGCGCGTCTGCAGCGTCAGGTTCGCGAGCGCCGACTCGTCCCCGCGGTAGCTCTCGGCGAGCCGGACGCGGATCGGGATCTCGTCGCCGTCTCGACGCAGGTTGCCGCTCTCGTCGCCCTCGACCGCGGTCCGGAGCGCGAGCGCGACTTCGGACAAGCTGAGCCCGCGGTCCGCGGCGCGCTGGCGGTCGAGCTGGACCGCGACCTCGGGCCACCCGGGTGAGTAGCGGACCTGGATGTCCGAGACGCCCGGCGTCTTCTGGAGGATCTTCTCGATCTTGCGCGAAGCATCCTCGATCTTGGCGAAGTCCTCGCCGCGCACGTTGATCATGATCGGGGCTTCGGTCGCCGCGCCCTCGACGAACGCCGGGTCGGTGACCGTGATGCGCGTGCCCTCGACCAGGTGACGGGCCGACTTACGAGCGTGATCCTTGAGCTCCGCGAGCTTGACCGTGGGGCGCTCTTCTTTGTTGCTCGTGACGACGCGGAAGCGCGCCTTGTTCGGCTCGCCGTCCACGCCGAGCGTCGCGAACACCACACGGATCTCGGGGTTCTTCAAGAGATCCGCCTCGACCTTGTCGGCCTGGTGCGCGGTCTCGTCGAGCGAGGTGCCGGCGGGTAGCTCGGCCTCGAGGATGAATTGAGCGCGGTCCTCGGAGTTGACGAACTCGCTGCCCATGAGCTTGCTGACGTAGCCCATGAAGAACAGGCTGCCGATGGCCAGGCCGCCCACGATGAGCTTGTGGCGGAGCGACCAGCCGAGGAGCGCCGCGTAGGTGTCCTCGAGCGTGCGGAAGAACCACTCGAAGGGCATCTTCACGTAGTCGAAGAGCGAGACCTTCTTCTTGTGGTCGAGGCTCTTCGAGAAGCGCGAGGAGAGCATCGGGTCGAGCGTGAAGGCGACGAACAGCGAGATCACGACCGCGACCGAGATCGTGATGCCGAATTGACGGAAGAACTGCCCGACCATGCCCTCCACGAACGCGACCGGGAGGAAGACGGCGACGATCGTGAGGGTGGTCGCGAAGACGGCGAGAGCGACCTCCTTCGTCCCGTCGAGCGCCGCCTGCATGGGCGGCTTGCCGAGCTCGAGGTGCTTGAAGATGTTCTCGCGCACCACGACCGCGTCGTCGATCAAGAGGCCGATCGCGAGCGACAGCGCGAGCAGCGACATCATGTTCAGCGTGTACCCGAGCAGGTACATGAAGAAGAACGTGCCGACCACGCTGGTCGGGAGCGCGACGGCGCTGATCAGCGTCGAGCGAAGATCCATCATGAACACGAGGATCACGAGGATGGCCATCAAGCCGCCGAACACGAGGTCGTGCTCGACCTGCTTCACGTTGTTCTCGATGAAGCGTGCCTGATCGATGATGAGCGACGCGGTCATGCCCTTCGGGAAGGCCTTCTCGAGCTGGGCGAGCTTGGCCTTCACGCCGTGGGAGACCTCGACGGTGTTGGTGCCAGACTGCTTGCGGACGGCGAAGGTGACGGCCTCTTCGCCGTTCACGCGGGCGCGGGTGCGCATCTCGGCGAACCCGTCGACCACCTGCGCCACGTCGCGCAGGCGCACCACCGAGCCGTCCGGCGACGTCTGGATGATGACGTTCCTCACCTGCTCCACGTCGGTGAACTCGCCGATGGTGCGGACGCCGACCTCGCGGGCGCCTTCTTCGAAGCGGCCGGCCGGGACGTTGAGATTCTCCGCGCGGAGCCGCATCGCGATCGCGCCCGGCGAAAGGCCGAGCGCGTCGAGCTTGGCGCGATCGAGGCGCACGCCGATCTCCTTCTCGGCGCCACCCTCGAGGGTCACCGCGGCCACGCCCTCCAC
>JAEZYO010000188.1 GCA_023419055.1 Pseudomonadota bacterium
GTCAAGAGCGCCATCTTCCACTTGGGAGGAGCAACGTCGGTGCCGCGAAAGAAGGCTTCGAGCCCGTGCAGCTCGTGGCGTGTCGGTTCGCCTTCGACCAGCGGTTTGATCCCGTCGTTCCATTGCCGATACAACGACGAGTCGTAGAAGCGCTGCATGGCCGTCGCGTCTTCGAACGAACGAATGATGCCGTACTCTCTGGGCTTGGTGGGCTCGAGCGCACGAATCAAGTAGGCCCCCGTCTTGTCAGGCTCCACGCTGGTTCTAGCGAAGAAGCTTCGCAGCTTCTCCTCGAACTCCGCTTGTCGGCCTTCCTTGACGGTTCTTGTAATCGCAACGTGAATCACTGGCTCCTCCGACTGTTGGTGTCTCGAAATGGGTGTCCGCTAGTAGTGCAGCGTCACTGTCGACGCGAAGTACGTGGTGCCCAACAACCCGCCGGCACGCAGCGCCGCGCCCGCATCGAGGTAGGACGCTTCGGTCGCGACCCACAGCTGCTTCGACGTTTCGACGGCAAAGGCAAGCGTCCACGAGTAACCGGTGAACTTACCCGCTGAGCTCGGATCTGCGAGGCGAGCGCCGGCCGGCGTGTACACGGCGTCGGCCACGGTTTGCCTCCACAACACCGCGCAGCCGACCTCCACCTGCAAGCGCTCGCGCTGGAGGCGAAGCAGAGGGTGTAGATCGTAGAGGTTGGTAGGGTGGATCGCGGCAAGTGCGCCGAAGAACGACAGATTCGGAAACAGAGGATCGAAGGTGCCGAGCGCGTCGTCTCCGACCCCGTCGCCGCTCAAGGCTTCTGTCCGAAGGCCGATTTTGACGCCGCCTCCGAGCGCCTGCCACAACGCTGCCGCGAGGCCCCAGGCTCGGATGCGCTTACCGCCGATGGAGCCCGCCTGCGCCAGAGCGTGTACGGCGTACTCGAGCTCGTCCGAGCGACGATGGAACCAGCGCGCCCCGAACGTATGGCGCATCTCGGAACCTTCCGCGTCGACGTAGCTCACGTGGTCGCGCCGGCGACCGAACACGAAGAGTTCGAGGCTCGCCGGCTCGGGCTCGAGTGAAACAGTCCAGTAGGTTCCCCAGAACGCGTCGTTCATGACGGGCAAGTCGTCGAACACACCCGCCCGCCGCCGGCTGAGCCATCCGCCGAAGCTCTCCGAGCTCCAGCTGACGCCCGAGAACGTCAACTTTGCCTGGTCGAACGTGCGCCGGACGTTCGCGCCATCCCGGACACTGACCCAGCGCGTGGACCCGAGTGGCATCTCTTGCCGACCGAGCCGGAGCGCAAGCCGAGCCCCGCCCGCCGCCGTCCCCACCTGGGCGTAGCCTTGATGGACGTCCAGCGCGTCGGTGTCCGCGGCGGAGGCAGGCCCGGGCGTGACCTTCGCGAGGTGCGACCCGAGCTCCACCAGGCCCGTCACGTAGAGCGATTGCGCTTCGACGCGCAGTAGATTGCGGGACGTGAGCGTTGCCTCGTCCCGCTCTACCGCAGCCGGCCCGGCTCGCCTCGCCAACGCGACCTGATACCTCACGCGATGGGTGCCGTGGGCGGAGAGTCCAAAATGCTCGTCCGCCCACGTCTTCGACGGGATGAGCGTCGCCGCCGCGAGCACCAAGAAGCCTCGAGCCTTCATGCTACGTGCTGCCCGCGCCGGCCGCCGCGCTCAGTGGCCTCCCTCGGAGGCCCCGAACATGGTTTTCGCGTAGATCAGGCCCAGGCCGTAGGCGCCGCCGAGATTCTTGGCGATGCCGACGACCGCGTCGTACGTCTCGCCGCGAGCCCAGTCACGCTGCAGCTCGAGCAAGTACTGAAGCGAGGTCATCGGCCGCACGCCGGCCTGCACCATGCGGTCCATCGCCCGATCGTGGGCCTCGTTCGACACGTCGCCGCAAGCGTCGGCCACCACGTAAACATCGAAGCCTTGCTCGATCGCGGAGATCGCTGGTCCGACGATGCAGACGCTCGTCCAGAGGCCACCGATCACGACCCTTCGCTTGCCGATCTCGTTGATGCGAGCGAGGACGTTCGAGTCCTCCCAGAAGTTCATGGTCGTACGATCGATGATGCGGTGCTCGGGCAGCGCCGCTCGAATCTCGGGGAAAATAGGGCCAGAGAACGTCTTCTCGGCGACCGTCGTCAAAATCGTGCTGACGCCGAAGACCCGCGCGGTCGCGGCCACCATCGCGGCGTTGTTGCGCAGCGACGCGCCGTCGATGGACCTCGTCGCAAAGGCCATCTGTGGTTGATGATCGATCATGACGAGGGTGTGGTCCTTGGGCGTGAGCAGACTCAGGCCAGGCTTCGCAACGGCAATGGACATAGTTTCTCCTTCGATCTGCGCTCACGAGGCACGACGCCCGAGCGCAGTCCCCGAGAGCGAATGCACGCGACATGCCACGGGCTCGCGCGATGAAAGCGGCGGCAATCACCGGCGCGATTGGGCGTCGAAGGCAACGCAGCGCGATCGCTGTCCAGCGGCAGCCGCACGAGACGGTCCGCTGCCACCGCCCTCGAGCACGACGCATCGCCGGCCGTCGCAATCCACGTCGACGAGCAGGCATTCGAGGTGACGGCTGGTGGCACGCTTTCTGCGAGGAGCGGTCGCTCATGTCAGATCAAAGCGATCCACAACTCATCCTCTTCAACGGGCGCATCTCCACGCTCTCGGATTCTCGGCCAACCGCGACTGCCGTCGCCATCGAGGACGACCGCTTCATCGCAGTGGGAAGCGACGTCGAGATCCTCGGCCTGAAAACAGCCGGTACGCGCACGATCGACCTCGGCGGGCGGCGCTGCATTCCCGGTTTGAACGATTCTCACATCCACACCATCCGGGGCGGCCTCAACTTCAACCTGGAGCTGCGCTGGGAAGGTGTGCCGTCGTTGGCTGACGCCTTGCGCAAGCTGCAAGCTCAGGCGCAGCGCACCCCACCGCCCCAATGGGTGCGGGTCGTCGGCGGTTGGTCGGAGTTTCAGTTCGCGGAGCGCCGCATGCCCACGCTTGCCGAGCTGAACGCGGCGGCGCCGGACACCCCAGTTTTCGTGCTTCATCTGTACGGCTCGGCGCTGCTCAATCGCGCGGCGCTACGAGCTTGCGGCATCGACGAGCACTCGCCCGATCCGCCGGGCGGACAGATCCAGCGCGACAAGCGAGGTACGCCGACGGGCTTGCTGCTCGCCAAGCCCAGCGCGCTCATCTTGTATTCTACGCTCGCGAAAGGACCGAAGCTGAGCTTCGAGGACCAGCTCAACTCCTCGCGTCTATTCATGCGCGAATTGAACCGGCTCGGGGTGACGAGCGTCATCGACGCCGGCGGCGGATTTCAGAACTACCCGGACGACTACCGCGTCGTCGAGCAGCTGCGCGCGGACAAGCAGCTCACGCTGAGGATCGCCTACAACCTCTTCACGCAACGGCCGAAGGAGGAGCTCGACGACTTCCGGCGGTGGGCCAAGCTCGTGCGGCCGGGCGAGGGCGACGGCTACTATCGAATGAACGGCGCCGGCGAAATGCTGGTCTTCTCCGCTGCTGACTTCGAGAACTTCTTGGAGCCCCGACCGGTCCTTCCGGAGACGATGGCGAGCGAGCTCGAAGCGGTGGTCCGGCACCTCGCCGAGCAACGCTGGCCATTCAGGCTGCACGCCACCTACGACGAATCGATTCGGCAATTTTTGGACGTGTTCGAGAAGGTCAATCGTGATGTGCCGCTGGCGGGCGTGCGCTGGTGGTTCGACCACGCCGAGACCATCTCGGAGCAGAGTCTGGAGCGCACCCGAGCGTTGGGCGGTGGCATCGCCGTTCAAGGGCGCATGGCGTTCCAGGGGGAGCATTTCATCGCGCGCTACGGTGAAGCCGCGGCGCGACGAACCCCTCCGATCCGGCGCATGCTGGAGCTCGGCATCCCCGTAGGAGGCGGGACCGACGCCACGCGCGTTGCCAGCTACAACCCTTGGGTTGCGTTGTACTGGCTGGTGAGCGGCAAGACCGTCGGCGGCACCACGCTGTTCGATGTGCCCGAGCGGCTCGATCGCCTAGAGGCTCTTCGGCTCTTCACGCGCGGCAGCGCCTGGTTCTCTGGGGAGGAAGCCCTCAAGGGCAGCGTCGAGCCCGGGATGTATGCCGACCTCGCGGTCTTGTCCGAAGACTACCTCAGCATCCCTGACGAGCGGATCAAGGAACTCGAGTCCTTGCTCACGCTGGTGGGCGGGCAGGTCGTGCACGGCGCAGGCCCGTTCGGCCCCTTGGCGCCGGAAACTCCCACGGCGAGCCCCACTTGGTCCCCTCGGACGTCGAGCGACGGCGCAGCAGGAAGCCTCGCATTTCCGCGCGAAGCCGCCCCGGCTCCCATTCCGCCTCTTTCGACCGCTGACGCATTCGGCAGCGGCTGCGACTGCTTCGCCTTCTAAGGCGACGAACCAGGAGAACATCAGATGCCAACCAATTCAGAGACGACCAAGGAAGAACCCGCCAGGCCAGGTCCGAGTCACGACACTGAAAGCCAAGCGTCGAGACGAACACGACTCGAAGCGCGCAGACTCGAGTCTCGCGCGACACCCAACGACTTGGGTCGCGAGGCTGCGCGCGACATCGGGAGCGCCCTGAACGCCATTCTGGCCGATGTCTTCACGCTGTACCTGAAGACCAAGAATTTTCATTGGCACGTCACGGGGCCGCACTTTCGCGACTACCACCTGCTGCTCGACGAACAAGCCGATCAGCTCTTTGCCATGACCGATCCGATCGCGGAGCGCGTCCGCAAGCTCGGCTGGCAGACGCTGAAATCGATCGGGCAGATCGACAAGATGCGCCGCGTCCTCGACAATGACGCCGACTACGTCGAGCCGGTCGACATCCTCGCGGAGCTCCGCGAGGACAACACGGCGCTCGCTTCGCGGTTGCGAGAGGTGCACGGCCTTTGCGACGAGTACCGAGACATCGCCACGGCGAGCCTCATCGAGACCTGGATCGACGAGACCGAGCGTCGCTCCTGGTTCCTCTTCGAGGCTGCTGGTCGCCCTGACGGCTCGGGCCACTGACGAAAGCGGCGCGTTCGCTTTCCAAATACGAACCGCCCCGCCGGCGTCGTTGCTCTTGCAGCGGCTGGCGGGGCGGAGCGGGTGACCGAGCTCAGGACCGGATGAAAGCCAGCAGGTCCGCGTTGATCACGTCGGCGTGCGTCGTCGGCATGCCGTGCGGGAAACCCTTGTACGTCTTCAAGGTCCCTTTCTTGAGGAGCTTTGCCGAAAGGGGAGCCGAGTCGGCGTAGGGCACGATCTGGTCGTCGTCACCGTGCATCACGAGCACCGGCACGGTGATCTTCTTCAAATCCTCGGTGAAGTCGGTCTGGGAGAAGGCGACGATGCCGTCATAGTGCGCTTTCGCGCCGCCCATCATGCCCTGACGCCACCAATTCCAGATCACGCCGGACTGTGCCTTCGCGCCGGGTCGATTGTAGCCGTAGAAGGGGCCGGCCGGCACGTCGTAGTAGAACTGCGCCCGGTTGCTCGCGACCTGAGCCTGGAACTGATCGAACACTTCCTTGGGCAGGCCCATCGGGTTCGCAGCCGTCTTGACCATCAACGGCGGAACGGCCGCGATGATGACGGCCTTGGCGACGCGGCTCTCGCCGTGTCGCGCCAGGTAGCGGACGACCTCGCCCCCGCCCGTGGAGTGGCCGACGTGAATGGCGCCCTTCAAATCGAGCTGTGTGGTCAGTGCAGCGAGGTCGTCGGCGTAATGGTCCATGTCGTGCCCGCTCGCGACCTGAGTCGAGCGCCCATGGCCGCGTCGGTCATGGGCAATCACGCGATAGCCCCGGTTGAGAAAGAAGAGCAGCTGCGCGTCCCAATCGTCGGACGAGAGCGGCCAACCGTGGCTGAAAACGATGGGCTGGCCCTTCCCCCAATCCTTGAAGAAGATCTCGACGCCGTCTTTCGTGGTGATGGTCTTCATCTGCTTTTTTCCTTTTGGAGCTGCCGGTGCGTGGACGGAGTGAGCCTGGTCGGCGAAGAGGGGTGAAGCCCAAGTTGCGCCTACCGTGGACATCAAACCGCCGAGAACAGTGCGACGTGAAGTGACGAACTGATGTTTTCGAGACATGTGTCCCTTTGCTCCCTCTCGAGCAACACGCATGCCATGCCGTCAGCTCGATCACTCTCGTGCGAGCGGCGTGTCGACGACGCCCGAGTGCGCACATGTTGGCAGTGTTGTCCACGCCTCGCCGGACCACTGGCAGAGCGTCGTAGCGACTCCCGGCAGCGAGCACGCGCGTGCTCGCCTTGCGGGACGAAGGCGTAGGCACGAGGCCTGCACTGGAGCGGCCCATGCTCGATTCAACACTGCGTGCCAGCTTCGTTTTTGCCCTCGCGCTCTTCGGCTGCAAGTCGGAAGAAGCGCGCCCACCCGCGAACGCGTCATCGGCGCATGTCTCTTCTACTTCGAGCCACAGCGTGGCCTCGGCCGAAGAACGAAGGCCGAGTTACATCGACGTTCCGAATCGGTACGTCGAAGTTGACGGGCGCCGAATCGCTTATCGCCGAATGGGCACAGGTCAGCCGATCATCTTGTGCAACAGGTTCCGCGGCATCCTCGACAGCTGGGACCCCGCCTTCGTCGACGGGTTGGCGACGCATTTCGACGTCGTGACGTTCGACTACAGCGGACTCGGGTTGTCATCCGGCAGCCCGCCCTCTGACATCAACGCGATGGCAAAGGACGTGAATGATCTCGCCGATGAGCTCGGCATCCAGAGCGCGGTCGTCGCAGGCTGGTCGCTCGGCGGGCTAGTCGCTCAGACGACGTTCTCGCGCTACCCAAAGCTCGTCCATCACCTGGTGCTGATTGGCACGCTGCCGCCCGGCAAACCCGTCTACCCCGCCGAGCCGGTGTTCTTGGAGCGGGCGCACAAGCCCGTCAACGACCTCGACGACGAGGTCGTTCTCTTCTTCGAGCCAGCCTCCCCGGCCAGCGTACGCGCCGCGCGGCTCAGCCACGAACGGATCGCACGGCGTCTCCGAGATCTCAGCGTCCCCGTCCCGCCGAGCCGTTGGGACGGGCTGCACCACGCCGCCGGGCAGTTCTTGGCTGACGAAGCGGGTGTGCGCTCGGAGCTCATGCGGACGGCGACTCCGATCCTCGTCATGTCCGGTGATCATGACGTGTCGTGCCCGGTCGAGAACTGGTACGCCCTGAGCAGAAGCCTGCCGACCACGCAGTTCGTGGTGTTTCCGCGGAGCGGTCACGGACCACAGCACGAGCACGTGGTGGCGAGTGTCGACGCGATCGTGAGCTTCGTTCGGAACACGCCCTGAGTCAGGCGACGCCGCTGTCGGGCTGGAGCTCGCTTGCACGAGCTTCGGCCCGTCACGCGACCGAGAGCACCCATTCTGCGACGACCGGATCGTTCGAGGCCGACAGGGCGCCTCTCAGCTTGCGTACCGCGACGAGCTCGAGCTGCCGAGCCCGTTCGCGCGAGACGCCCAGCTGGCGGCCGATCTGAGCCAGCGACAACGCGTTCTCGCTCTCGGCCATCAGCCGAGACTCCACGATATAGCGCTCGCGCGCGGTAAGAGCGCGGAGCGCCAGCGCGACGGCCGCCGTGACGCCGCCCTCGAAGCGGGCCGCTTGGAGCTGCGCCTCGGGGTCCGAGCTCGAGCTCAACTGGTCGACCCACCGCGGCGACGAGTCGGGCGGGGTGGCGGCGTCGAGCGAGACGTCTTGCGTGTCAAGCTGTGCGGCCATGCAGCGCACCCGCGAGAGCGACACCCCGAGTCGCTCGGCGAGAGCACGCTGCATCGCTTCGCCCTCCCCGAACGTGGCGGAAAGACGAGCGCGTTCGCGGCGGAACTTGAAGAACAGCCGCGAACGCATGACGCCGCCCTTGGCGCAGACGATGCTTCGAGAGCGCAGCACGTAGCCGAGCATGGACGCCCGCACCCAGTAGGCAGCGTAGGTCGCGTAGCGCACGCCTCGAGAAGGATCGAACTTCTCGAGAGCACGCACCAGGCCCGAGTTGCCTTCCGCAATCAGCTCGGAGAGCGGTAGCCCGTAGTGACGATACTTGGCGGCGAGCGTCGTCACCATTCGTAGGTGAGCGCGCACGAGCTCGTCCGCTGCGCGCCGGTCACCATCCTTTCGCCAACGTTGCGCGAGCGCGCGCTCGCGCTGAGCGCTGAGCGCCGGGGCCTCGTCGGCGAGGGCGAACTGAAAGCGGGAACCTTCGGCGATGCCAGTGCTGCGCATGTTCGACCTTGACGGCTACTGCGCCGCCAAGCCCTTCCCGTCGGAATCCAAGCGAAGCGCTCGCGCGACCCCCTCACCATAGGCAGGGTCCGCCTTCAGGCAGTTGGCAACGTGCCGCCGCTGCACGACTTCGCTCGCGCCGCCGAGCGAGCGCGCCGTGTTGGCGAACAAGGCGTCGCGTTGCTGTTGCGTCATCAGTCGGAACAGGTGGCCCGGTTGCTCCCAATGGTCGTCGTCCACCCGATGATCCCAGTGCCCGGCGCTTCCTTCCAGCGGAAGGGGTGGCTCGGCGGCGCTCGGGTGGTCGGCCCACTCGCCGTGTCGGTTGGGGAAGTAGCTGGGCGTTCCACCCAAGTTGCCGTCGACGCGCATGGCGCCGTCACGGTGATAGCTGTGAAACGGGCAACGCGGTTGGTTCACGGGCACCTGATTGAAGTTGACTCCCAGACGGTAGCGTTGCGCATCACCGTAGGAAAATAGCCGCGCTTGAAGCATGCGATCCGGCGAGAACCCGATGCCCGGCACCACGTTGGCGGGAGAGAAGGCCGCCTGCTCTACCTCCGCAAAGACGTTCTCGGGGTTTCTATTCAGCTCCAGCACGCCGACCGGCAACAACGGGAACTCGGCTTTCGGCCAGACCTTGGTCAAGTCGAATGGATTGTGGCGATGAGCCTTGGCCTGATCCTCTCGCATGACCTGAATGCAGAGCTGCCAGCGTGGGAACTCGCCGCGCTCGATGCTCTCGTACAGGTCGCGCCCGTGGCTCTCGCGGTCGGCGCCGATCACCGCAGCAGCCTCTTCGTCGCTCAGGTTGTGAACGCCTTGCTGACTCACGAAATGGAACTTCACCCAGACGCGCCGGCCAGCACCGTCGATCATGCTGAAGGTGTGGCTGCCGAAGCCGTGCATGGTGCGGTAGCTGCGCGGGATCCCGCGTTCGCTCATGACGATGGTGACCTGATGGAGCGCTTCGGGTAGGGACGTCCAGAAGTCCCAGTTGTTGTCCGGGCTGCGCAGGCCCGTGCGCGGGTCGCGCTTGACGGCGTGATTCAGGTCCGGAAAGCGTAAGGGGTCGCGGAAGAAGAAGACCGGGGTGTTGTTGCCGACGATGTCCCAGTTGCCCTCCTCCGTGTAGAACTTGACCGCGAAGCCGCGGATGTCGCGCTCGGCGTCGGCGGCCCCCCGTTCACCGGCGACGGTAGAGAAGCGGACGAACACGGGCGTTTCCTTGCCGACGCTCTCGAACAGCCTGGCCTTCGTGTAGCGACTGATGTCGTGGGTCACGCGGAACACGCCGTACGCACCGGAGCCTTTGGCGTGCATGCGCCGCTCCGGAATCACCTCGCGATCGAAGTGTGCGAGCTTCTCGAGCAGCCAGATGTCTTGCAGCAACACGGGGCCGCGCGGACCTGCGGTCTGCACATTGACGTTGGAAGCGACGGGAGCACCAGACGCATGAGTTATCGAACGATCGACCATGGGCACCTCGGAGCGCGTGCAAAGCACGGAACATGCCGCTCCGTGCACGCGCCTGACCTCGGGGCTCTGGGCGGTTCCCTGCCAAGCGTTGGTCACCGGCACCCATGCGCTGCCAGTCTGACCACCTCTCGGCAAAGTCGCGTTCGGAACGAGCTTTTAGCTGGCGTCGAGCTCGAATGGCGTCACGTGCACGATGGCGTTGATGAGGTAGTCGCGCCGGTAGCCGGCCTGGACCTCGGCCTCGACCTCGTCGAGCCGGCGGCCGCGGGCCATGACGGAACCGACGTAGGGTAGGTTCAGCGTCCCGTCGGCGCGTACCGGGTACCAACCGGAGTCGTTCTGGATGGCGCCGCCGCTGTCGAGCAGGCGCACGTGAAGGCGAGGCGCGGTGACGTTCGCGCCGTAGGAGACGATGCGGTGCTTGAGCGTCGCGTTCACGGTCGGTGATCGGTAGTAGTCCGGAGCGAGCAGGCTCTGCACACGCTGCGCGAGCGTCTGCAGCGAGACGTCGAGCGCGTCGACGAGGCCGACCATCGGGAGCTTGACCTTCCCGGCGGCGTCGATCGGATACGCGTGACTCATGGGCTCGCGGCTGTCATTGCTCCGGACGTCCAGATCGACGACGCAGCCGTAGCGGAGCCGCTGTTCGAGCACGTCCCAGCGGATGTTGTCTTCCAAACCTTGGGCGATCGGCGAGGGCGGCACGAGCGACGGCGGCGAGACGACGGCACGCCAGTCGGCGCGCACGCGGGTCTCTGGATCGGTCGAGTCCAGCATGAGCTCGAAGCGGGCCGGGCCGGGATTCGCCGGCACCTGCCAGCGCAGCGTCTCTCCGCCGGCACCCGTGAGCGGGATCGCGGCATCGAGGTCGGCGGGTAGACGTACGGCGTGGTCCGTGCCGGCGATGCCCTGCGACGCGAGCTCGGTGAAGCGCGCGGTGATGGCGCGCGGGCGCGCGCCGGCGTTCCAGGCGATCGTGCCTTCGAGAGCGAGGGTGCCGCCGTTGTGGGCGCTCGAGAGGAGCAGCGGGGCGTGCCCGGGGATGCCGGGCTGGAGCGTCAGGGTACCGCTGTCGACGGTGGTGCCCGGGCGCAGCTCGAGCTGCTCACCGTAGGGGCGCCCTATGGCCCGGCCGTTTGCCAGGTGCTCCTGAATCGCGCTCGCGATCGCCGCGCCGATCGCGGCGCGCTCTCCGGGATCTCCCAGGCGCTGCTCGCCGCGCAGGTTCGAGAGGTAGTCCACCTCGACGAGGCACGCCGCGGTCTGGCCGATAGCGCTCGGGTTCAGGACGGCCATCGCGGCGCGCCGCTCGTCGTCGCCGCCTCCGTAGCGGCCCGCCTGACGATCGAGCGCGTGCGCGATCCGACGGGCGAGCGCGCGCGATGGGTGGCCGGCCTCGGGGTGGACGTAGACCTCGGGCCCCGAGAGCTCGGGCGCGCCGTAGTTGGCGTGGATCGAGACGAAGACGTCGGAGCGTTGCCCTCGGGCGGCGCGCGCACCGATGGTCAGGTTGCGATCGCCGGTGCGGGTCAGCTTGGCGGCGCCCCCCAGTCGCGCGACCACGTGCTTGGCGATGTCGAGGGTGACGTCCTTCTCGACGACGCCGCGCGAGCCGCGCGCGCCGTACGCCGACGAGTTGCCGGCCCGCTCGCTGCCGCCGTGACCTGCGTCGATGATGATCCGAAGAGCTTGAGACATGGATTCCTCCGCGGCGCGGGGACAGCACGGCCCGTGCCAGGCGGGGAGCGCGCGGAGGGCACTGACCCACGTCGATCCCGCGCGGTCATGGGTCTGTACGTCGATGCGCGTGCGCCCTGCTCACCCTGGCCAGACGGGCACGGTCACCGGGTGCGTACCGCGGGAGCACGCGCGTTTGTCGATGGCACCCGCCGTGCAGTGCGTCGCTCCGAACCCCCGAACCAGGGCGAGACAGGCATGCTCAGCATTACACCCGTTCGCGCGCGCATCTCGGAGCGCTTCCCGGTCGCGTCGTTCGTCGTGACCGTTCCACCCGACCGCTACTTCGAGGTGGCGTGCGCCACCGATCCTCGGCTCTTTCACGCCGAGAACCGACACGCGCGGCGCGCGAGCAACTTCGCGACCAGCCGGTTGGGCGGGCTCCTGCGCGCGCCCGCCGGACAGGCGACGTACATCATCCCGCCGCAGCAGCTCCGCCGCTTCGCCGGTGCGCAGCGCCTCTACTACGCGGTCGCGGCGTACCGCGGCGCGCGCAACGAGGACCCCGTGCTCACGCTCAGCGGCGAGCGCCTGGAACGCACTCCGTCGATCCAGATCTCGCCGGACTTCACGGGTCGGTCCCTCGATCGCGGCCGCATCGGGAAGGCCGAGGCACGCTACGGCGGCGACGACGGCGCCGCGCTCGGCTGGGGCGGCGACGCCGTGCTCGTTGCAACGTCGGCGCCGCCGCGCGCGGCCTCGCGCGCTCGCATTGGTCAAGCGGACCCGGATCTCTCCACCGAGATTCAGGAGGACCCGAGCTACGCCTACGACGACGGCTTCGACGCCGCGCTCTGGGACGAGAAGGACGAGGACGAGGGAGGCGAGTCGTACGGGGGCCACACCGCGTCGGAGCCGTACGGCTACGCCGACGCGGCCGAGATGACGTTGGGCGGCACCGAACCCAGCGGCTTCGAGGACGCCATGACGATGCCGCAGCAAGTCCGGGGGCGGCCCAGCCCCACGAACTTCGGCGCCGCGCACCAGCCAGCCGAGCCCAGCGGCTTCGAGGATTCGCCCGAGCTCGTGCGGGTGTTCGGCTCGCGCGCAGGCGCGTCCGGCGCGCCGCTTCCGGGTACGA
>JAEZYO010000238.1 GCA_023419055.1 Pseudomonadota bacterium
CCGAGGCCGCGACCGTCGGGAAGGTTCTTCATCATCTGGTTCGCCGCCGTGCGCTCCGGGTTGTACTCCGCGATCGCGAACGAGAGCTCTGGAAACTCGTCTGCCAGGGTCTCGAACGTGTTCTGCCAGACCGAAGGCGCACCCTGGAATTGCGTGTAGCAAGACAACCCGAGCACATCGAACTCCACGCCTCGCGACAGGGCGCTCTCGACCCACCAGACGGCACCGTTCACGTCGTCGGTGTTCTCGATGTGGAGCATCACCTTGATGCTCTCGTCCGTCTCTTTGACGCCCTCGATGCCCGCCTTCAGCAGCGTTGCGAGGTTGTCCCAGTTCCCGTTCGAAGCGACGCCGTTGGGAGTGGTGGTGGCCGAGCCGTTACCCCAACAATCGGTGTCCGCGTCGGGGACGTGGATCAACATGCCGGGCGTGATCTCGTTGCCCACCTGCACCATGTCCGGTCGCGCTCCAGCTGCCACCATCGCGCCGAGCACGTCCTTGGTGTAGGCCTTGAGCAGCGCGGCTCGTTCCGCGATGGTGCTGGCGCTTCGCCAGGCGGCCGGGACGATTTGCTTGCCCGGATCGGCCCAGGTGTCGCTGTAGTGAAAGTCGAGCAAGAGCCCCATCCCCGCCGCCTTGACCTGCTGCGCAAACTCGATCGTGTGCGCCTTGTCGCAGTAGTCCTCCGCCAACACGCAGTCGCCGCCGGTCCCCTGGGCGTAGCCATAGGCGGCGCCCGGATCCACGAAGGTGCGGAGCCTGATGTAGTTGAAGCCGTGATTCTTCAAGAGATCGAGGATGCTCTTCTTCACCCCGTCGGTGTCGATGAACTCGTCGCCGTAGTCGATCGCTTCCTGCACGCCCGAGATGTCGGCCCCCAAGATGAACGAGGGCTCGAATGGTCCGCTGCCCGACGAGCCACCGCTGCCCGAGCTTCCTCCCGAGCCTCCGGCTCCGCCGCTCCCTCCCGCGTTGTTCGCACCGCCGGCAGAGGCCCCTCCGAGGGCACCCCCGGAACCGGCAGACGCGCCTCCTGAACCCGCTGCAGTCGCGCCCCCGGTGCCACCCCCGGGCGCGCCACCGTTCCCGGACATCCCGGTCCCGCCGCTCCCGCCAGAGGCACCCGAAGACGACCCTCCCGAAGCGCCAGGCGTTTCTCCAGGGCTCGAACAATGGCTCGAAAGCAGCAGGGAGACGAAACCGAGCGCGGTGATGAATCGGGTTTTCATGCAAGCCTCGTAGGGGCGAGGGGCCGGCCGCTGGGGCCGATCGAGGACATACCTGACAGTGGGGAAAGGGTCAGCTGGCACCATACCTTGTCGGCGCTGATGCGGTTCAGTGAACCTGTCGATTTCGGCCCCTGAGAGAAGCGGGCGGAGGCGGGCCAACTCGCCGTCTCGCTCGACGCGCCACCAACACGCCCGAACGAGCGCTGATGACTTCATTGCGTATTTCGAGCGCGAGCTCCGAAAGTCGACTCGGACGAGAACGCTCGGTCGCTTCAGGGGCGCGAGTCCGGCCAGTAGCGGTAACCGTTCAGGCGGTAGGGTACCTCGAGCTCCTGGCACACCTCCGCGATCACGTCGGGGCTGAAGAACCAGTTGCGAACCCGGGCGATCTGGGTGCCGTCGAAGGTCACCGTCATCAAGGTGCGGACCGCTGGACCGGACTCGTGCTCGTACCAGAAGAGGAGGAGCCACCCGTTCTGGTACGGGCGCGCTTCACAACGGGGGCTCGCAGCGATGTAGCCCTCGAGTAGCTCGGGCGGCACGCCACCACGCTCGTCGATCGTGATCGCCGAAAGCGTGCCCGCGAACGAGCCTGTCTCGGGATCCCTCGGCGCGTCGCGCCCGTACTCCGTCACCACTCCGACGATTTCGACGGTCGCGCTCTCGAGCAGGACCGACGTCATGCGCTCGAGGTCGCGCGCGTTGAAGGCTTCACAGAATGCATCGAGCACGCCGGGAGCCGGAGCTCGCGTGGGCGGCTTCGACGCGGGCGCGGTGAGCTTGCCTCGGCCGCGGTGGAGGGCTGCCTTGACGGCCCCCGCGGTGGTCGAGAGCGCCTCCGCGATCTCCTCGACGGAGAAGTCGAACACGTCCTTCAGCACGACCGCTGCACGCTCTTGCGGCGGCAGCGTCGAGAGCAACGTGCCGGCGACCTCTCTCAAGCCCTGCTCGTCACCGGCCTCGATCGACGGCTCTTCGGTCTCGACGGCACGCTCGAAGCGAGCGCGTCGCACGCGATCGATCCAGAGGTTCGAGGCGATGCGAAACAGCCAGGCGCGCAAGTTCGGAATGTCTCCGAACAACGTGCCCAGGGTGACGAAAGCCTTGGCGGACGTTTCTTGCACCAGGTCTTCCGCGTCCCACGGCGTGTGCGTCAGGTGCCGGCAGTAGCGGTAGAGCTCGGGACGGAGGACGGCGATTTCGTCGAGGAATCGATGCCAGGACGACTTGACGTCATCGCTCAGCCGAGCGATCCGAGGCGGCTCTTCACTCACGCGGAGCAGGTTCGTAGCACAACACCGCGAGGTTTCGGCCGAGCTGGGTCGTGCGGGTGAGCCGAAGCGTTCGGCGTTGCTCGAGACCCTGGAACATCGGAGTTCCAGCGCCCAGCAGCACCGGGGTCACGATGAGTCGGTATTCATCTACCAGCCCGAGATCTCCGAGCGTCTTTACGAGCCCGGCGCCGGCCCAGGCCACGATGGGCTTGCCGGGCTGTTGCTTGAGCTCGGTGATGCGTTCGGCCACATGGTCCCCGATGATCTGGGTGTTATTCCACTCGGCGCGATCGAGCGTTCTCGAGAGCACCACCTTCGGCAGCGCGTTCATCTTGCGTGCGAAGGCGAGATCCGCGGGTGTGCGCGGGTTTCGTTCGGCGTTCGGCCAGTAGCTCAGCATCAGCTCGTAGGAGCGCCTCCCGTAGAGGGCGACGCCCACGGAGTCGATCATCTCGTCGCAATACCGTTCGAACTCTGTGTCCCCGTCGTGAAACCAGTCGAGCTCTCGACGGGGACCCTCGATGTAGCCGTCGACCGACACGATCATCGAGACGAACAGACGGCGGAGGAGGGGCTTTTCGGTGGTCATGATCGTGAGACGAACGACAGGTCCGAATGGATACGTCCCCCGAGCGAATTCTTCGTGCCCGCTAGAAATCAGGCGGTTTAGCGACGATTCGTCGTCGAGACCAACTCCCCACTCGGGAGTGAAGAGTTGCTGATCGCCGGCTCGAGGACCGACGGCGGCGCATCGGTGCTGCAAGTTGCCCCCGGCGAGCTTCAGTTAATCAACTTGCTTCGAGCGCATGACGCAGATGGCGAAAACGAGTGTCGGATCATTTCGATACATAGGCTGATCAAGGCGAGCGCCACCCGGGAATTCCTACCCGACACGTAGCTACGGAGGAGCGGCAGCGCCGTTGCGTTGCTGAAGGCACTGGTCCATCGCGGGCCTCGCCGAGCTTCGTGAAAGGGAGCTATCGAACGGATGAGAGTCGCCAAGGTTTCGTCACTCTTG
>JAEZYO010000261.1 GCA_023419055.1 Pseudomonadota bacterium
GCCCTAGTTCACGACTTCCGCAGATCGTGGGAGCCCGAGCTGCCTGTAGAAGTACCCCTGCACTCGTACGATCTGCGCCACCGCAAGGGCGCGTTCCAGTGGTTGCGCCCCGACCGGCAGAAGCGCAGCCGCTTCTTCGAGCATCTCACCGCCGTCGTGGAAGCTGCGCCCATCCTGTGCACGGCGTGCGTTATCGACCGGGATGGCTACGAAGCGCGCTATTCCAACAAGTACGACCCGGACAAGCGATGGCGGCTCTGCAAGACGGCCTTCTCCGTCCTGCTGGAACGAACTGTCAAGTACCTGATCCCGCAAGGCGCGGTCGTGCGTGTCTACGTCGAGCGCACCGACAAGGACGTTGATCGCTGCATGCGCGGCTACTTTGAAGAGCTGCGCGCGAACGGTATGCCGTTCGACAAAGGCGCGATGGCGTCCTATCAGCCTCTCGAGCCGGAAGCACTACGACGCGTCCTCTACGAATTCAGGACTAAGGGCAAAGCGTCCCCGCTGATGCAGCTTGCCGACATCTGCCTCTACCCGATGTGCAACGGCGGCTATGACAAGACGGGGAGGGACTATCAAAGCCTGATTGACAGCAAGAAGCTGATCGATTGCGTACTCTCTGTGGAGCAGGTTCGGACAATGGGGATCAAGTACAGCTGCTTCGACAACGTGACCGCGAAGATCGCCGCAACGCCTCGTTGACTGTCGCGGTCACGGTCGGCTTCGACCGCAATCATGGCCGGAGCAGCGTTCGCAGATAGCGATCCGGCCCTTGCGTTCCACGAGAACTCGGGTCGGTCCGCGCTCAGCGGCCCGGCTTCGCCCGTAGCCGCCGCAGAGATCAAGCGGCTTACTTGGCGCACCGAGCATCTGACGCGCAAGGCCCGTGCGCGCCGCCCCGAAGAAGCGCCGCGGCCATCTCAGGGGAGCTTGGGCAGGGCTGCGTTTGATGTGCTCACGGGTGGAGCCTTTCGGCCGGCGGTGATCGTACGCGCCGCTTCGATGCGATCCGCGGCTTCGAGTAGGACTTGAGGATCATCAGCTCGAACGTGCGGCCCATCACTGAGGGGGACGAACGCGATCGGGGCCGTCTCGGCTCTTGGAGCCACCAGCTGAATGCCTCGTCTTCATCGAGCTCAGGCATAGGCGGCTCCTTCGAGGTGGCGGCTCCGTCCGGCACGAAGCAACGAGGTGAGCCTTCACCCGCTCGACCCATGCGGCATCACCGCTCTCCTCTGATCCGAAAGCGTCTCCCTGGTTCAAGGGTGATTCGCGTCGATGGCTTTCGAACATTGCTCTTCGAAGGGGGGCAGCCCTTGCACGCAGGCGCGAGTCCCGGACCGAGAGCTGCGAGGCGAGCGCCCGCTCATGAGCCGTCGCGGCGAGCCCGAACTCGCGTTGGGGCCCGCTCACGAGCCGTCGCGGCGAGCCCGAAGCCGCGTTAGAGCCCGATTTCCGCGTCTGGGATCGTGAACAGGGGTTGGTCGGAGGCTGCAGGCGACGACAGCGAGAGCTCTTCGAGCCCTGGTCAGCGACGGTACGCGGCTCGAAGAGGCGTCAGCGAGGCCGATGCGGCGACCGTACGCGGCTCGAAGAGGCGTGAGCAGGCGCTGCTCGCCGCGCGGAGCAACGCTCGGTGAGCGGTGAACAGGCCCTGGTCAGCGGCTGCGCGGGGCAGCTCGACGACCGAGCGCGCCGAACGCGGCCTCCGAGCGAGGTGTAGCGAGGACCTGTTCGCGTGAAAGCGGGCGAAAGCGCGCCCGGGTGGAGCAGCGTGCGAGCCGAAAGCCGCGACGCGCCGTCGTCGATGGACGCCTGCGCGGCCCCTACCCCAAAAAACCAGAGCAACGCCACGCCCATCCAGGCGGTGAGGTCAGACGCCGATGAAGGCGTTGCGCTCGGCGCCGATGGTGAGGTCAGACGCCGATGGTGAGGTCAGACGCCGATGCTGAGGTCAGACGCCGATGAAGAGGCGGTGCGCGAAGTTGCGCTCGAGCTTGGCGCGGAGGACCTTGTCGGCGGCGGTCTCGATGTCGTACTCGACGCGCTTGAACTCGAAGCGCTTCTTGTCGCTGTCGTAGACGGTGTAACTCGCGCGGTTGTCGTAGTCCCGGGGCTGGCCGACCGAGCCCACGCTCACGATGTACTTGCGATCGGGCTGGAGCTCGAAGTCGATGGGAGGCAGCTCCTCTACGCTGTTCGGCGTGAGCGCGAACACCTTGCACAGGTGCGAGTGCCCGATGAGCGTCAGGTGGCCGAGCTGGGCGTAGATCGGCAAGCACTCGCGCGCCTGCTCCGGCGCGAAGATGTACTCGAACTCTTCGAGGCGCACCGGCGAGCCGTGGCAGAGGTGGACGGCGATCTCGTCCAGCTTGATCTGGTAGGGCAGCTGCTTCAGCCAGCGCATGTTCTCGTCGGAGAGCAGCTGCGCGTGGAGGTCGAGCGCGTGGCGAGCGGCCTCGTAGTAGTACGAGTAGTCCATGCGACCGGCGACCGCCGCGTCGTGGTTGCCGAGGATGGTCGCCTCGACGAGGTCTCGCACCAGGTCCGAGCACTCGTTGGGCGAGCCGCCGTAGCCGACGGTGTCACCGAGGCAGAAGTAGCGGTCGATGCTCTCGCTCTTGAACGCCTCGACGGTAGCACCCAGGGCTTCGTAGTTGGCGTGGACGTCGCTCAGGATGCCGAGGCGCATGGCAGAGGAACCCCGAGAGTAGCACGGCCCCTCCTGACAAAGTGGTGATACATGGGGGGCCTTCTCGGCGTTCGCCACTTTCTCGCCCGGCTTTGTCGGTCCTCACGCTTTCCCCTCGAGCGGCCCACTCCCCGCGGCCGGGCGTGGAGGGGCCGGGCACCGGCTCGAAACGGGAAAGGCGGGCTACACTTCCTCCGTGCCCGACCAAGACCATGACCACCCGAGAGGGGAGCCCGCGCCCGAGCCGGTTCTCGAAGCCTCGAACGCCTGCCTCGAGTACGTGAAGCGCGCGACCGGAGTGACGCTCGACTACACCCCGGAAACGCTGAGCGTCCTCGACCACTACCTCGGTCTCGTCCGATCCGACGCGAAGGACCGCCCGGAGCTCGTGCCGCTGATTGCGCGCGCAGTGGGTGCGTACTTCGGCGAGGTCGTCAGGGTGGTGGTCCCGTCTTTCTGGCGGCTTCCTTCGCCCAACGTGGTCGACTGGCAGCTTTGCGCGAGCGCCGTGTTCTTCGCGTTCAACCCCATTGGAGCCGCCTACGACGCGCTCTTCGAGAGCGTGGAACACGACGGCCCGCGCTCACTTTTCCGCGTCGCGCCCGAGGACAAGGACCTGCTCGCTCGGAGGCTCGAGGCCATGCCGGAGGTGCCCGAGGACGAGTACTACCTCCTCACCACGCGCATCGAGGTGATCGAGGCGGTCGTGGAGGCGCTCCGTGCTCGACTAGAAGCGAAGGGTTACGGCGAGAGCGAGTTCACCGAAGAGGACTACGTGCAGGAGCTCCTGCTCTCCTGACCGCGCGGCCGGCGACGTTTCGTTCCGTTAACGCTCAGTGTCGGCGAGATCGGACAAAACGACCTTGGCCGGGACGACGGTGACGCTGGGCGCGAGGTTCGTCGAGCCGAGGAAATCGCGCACCCCGACGGAGTACGTCCCGGCGACGAGCGGCAGCGTGACGTCGCCGGAGCGCGGCTCCGCGCGCAGCACGGGAGCGCCGTCGATGAGGAGGTAGCCGGCGAGCTCGCCGCGATTGACGACGAGCAGGCCGTCCTTCACGGCCTGGGCCTCGCGCCGATCGACGACCTTGCCGCTCGGGCGCAAGCGGAAGCGGGCGAGATCGTTGACGTCGAGCAAGAGGGGCGGCCCCGGGGGAGGCAGCTCACCGCGTTTGAATGCGGCAGTGCGCGGCGGAGTCAGCATGCCCTCCGCGGGCACCGAGCTCGACCGAGTCCACTTCACGACCTCGAACGCGACCTTGCCGCCTTCCGCCCAGGAGTACTCGGCGCGGAGCGGCACCGACTCCGCGCTGCAGGCGCTGCTCTCGGGGCTCGCCGCGACGAGCTCCAGGAGCAGGCGGCACAGGAGCGGCCCGCCGAAGCCCGACCCGGGAATGTGTGCCTGATCGAGGTCGAGGCGCCCGAGCTGGGTCGTGAGCTGCCGCCGCTCCACCGCGAGCCCGAAGAGGGCAGGCGCGCTCGTCTCCACCGGCTTGGGCCGCGCGATCGGGATCTTGTCCGCGCGCCGCTCGTTCAGCGCCGCGCGCAGCGTGCCCGGCGCGAGGACCGCGTAGCTCCTCGAGTCGGGCCAGACGACGGCGTGACCGTACACGTCGCTGCGCGCGCGAAGCTCGGTCCCGCGCGGCATGACGAAGGTGTCGGAGGCGAGCTCGAAGCGGAGACGCCCGGTCGCGGCGAGCTCGATTTCGACGTCGAACGCGAGCGCGTTGCGAGCGCGCTCCACCGCCTCGACGTTCGCCTCGGGCAGCCGTGACGGCAGAGCCAGGTCCGTCCAGCGAAAGCGCGCCCTCAGGCTGATGCCGCCGAGATCGCGGAGCTCCGTGTCGAGATCGAAGGCCGTGTCGTCGCGACCGTAGGAGGGGGGTAGGGCCGCGCCGGCGTCCGTGCCGCCGTCCTGCGCGAGGGCGAGCCCGGCGTCACCGGGCTCTTTGGCGGCCCCGAGATCGCTCGCGAGCGGGGCCGGCAAGATGCTCGCGTTCGGGCTCGGCTCGGCGGGCTTTTGCTTGCCCGGATCGGGCGCCTCGTTCTGGCAAGCGAGCGCGAGCAGCGAGGCGAGCGCGAACGTCTTCCGGGTCACGGTTGCTCCGCGAGGTCGATCTCGTCCGAGCCGGGAAGAGCGGCGCCGCTCGCGGGATCGAAGTCGAGCTGCATCTCGATCGCGTCCTCGCCGTTGCTCGAGTAGTAGCCTTTGCGGATACCCACCGCGCGGAGCCCGAGCCCGCGGTAGAGCGCGAGCGCGCCGCGGTTCGAGCGGCGGACCTCGAGCAAGAGGCAACGCGCCTTGCGGGCGCGCGCGTGCTCGAAGAGCGCGGAGCAGAGCGCGCGTGCGATGCCGCGACGGCGCTCGTCGGGGTGCACGACCAGATCGATCAAGTGGACCTCGTCCGCGGCGTCCCAGGCGAGCAAGAAGCCCGACGCCGGCACGCTTTCACCGGCCGCGCGCGCGACCCACAGGCGCGCCCAGTCGCGCGCGAGCTCGGCGAGCGGATCGAGCGTCGTCTCGCCCAGCCGGGCAAGCTCGCTGATCCGCTCGGCGTCGCGAGCGCTGGCGCGGTCCACGTGCATGACGGCGATGTGTACCTGACGAGCGCGCGCCGGCAAGCCCCAGCTTCAAGCGCCGAGCGAGCGCGCTTTGGCCGCGAGCGCCACGCCGTCGAGCGCGAGGCACAGCGAGCCGTCCGAGCGCAGCACCGCGCCGCTGAAGGGCCCCGCCGCCGCCAGGAGCGGACCTATCGATCTCACGCTCGCCTCTTCGATGGCGCCCACGCCGTCGACGCCGATGAGCACGCGCGGGAGCCCGTGCACGTTGAGCTCGACGCCGAGCCTGGGCGGACCGCTCGCGCCGTGGCCCAGGCACTCGCAGAGCCTGCGCGGCGTCGCCCCGGGTGCGATCGGGAGCACCCGCCCGGAGAAGCCGACCGGGAGCGCGTACTCGCGCCCCGCCTCCTCGATCCAGAGCACGTCGATCACCTTCTGATCGAGCGGCACGTCGAGGGTGGCCACGAGGCCGCCGCCGTCGCGGTTCTTCAAGCTGATCGTGCCGCCCAGGCGGCGCACCGCGTTCTGCACCAGGTCCAGCCCGATGCCGCGCCCCGCGAGCAGATCCGCGCCCTCGGCGGTCGAGAGACCCGGCGCGAAGAGGAGCAGCAAGAGGTCGGCGTCCTCGGTGCGCGAGGCGACCTCCTGGCTCAGGATCCCGCGCGCCACGGCGAGCTCGCGCACGCGCGCGAGGTTCGCGCCGCGGCCGTCGTCCTCGACCACCACGCGCAGCCACACGCCGACGCGCTCCGCGGAGAGCCAGATCGCGCCCGTGGGTGCGCGCCCCGCCTCGCGGCGCTGTTCGGGCGTACCGATGCCGTGAGCGACCGCGTTCCGCACGAGCTGCACGACCGGATCGAGCAGGCGCTCCGCGACTCGCCGGTCGACGCTCACGTCGCCGCCGCTCGTGACCAGGTGCACGAGCTTGCCCTCGGTCTCGGCGAAGCGAGCGGCCGCGCGCGCCACGAGCGCGAAGAGCGAGCTTACCTGCGTGCGCCTGAGCGAGTAGAGCTCGTTTCGCATCTCGGTGACCCGCGAGCGTAGGGTCCCGGCGTCGCTCTTGAAGGTCCGGGCGCCGCGCTCGGCGCGCGTGGCGGCGCGGCGCAGGCCCTCGGCCGTGAGCTCGAGCTGCTGTACCGCCTGCGCGGGTGGGCCCCACGGGCGCGCGGGGCCGATGCGGCGGAGCGCCTCGAGCAGCGCGAGCCGATGTTCGCGGAGGCGGAGCGCCATGCGGCGCGCGACGTCCGAGGAGCTCGCGAGCGTGTCGTGCATACCGTCGAGTCGCTCGAGCTTCTCGAGGAAGCGCTCCACGCTGCGCTCCGCGATGCGGAGCTCTTTCGGCTCCTCGGGAGCGTCGGAGAGCGGCGGGCGGCTCGGCGGCTGGGTCTTGCGCCGGAGCGGCCGCGGAGCGTTCTCGCTGTCGCGCTCGGGGGCGGGCTCGTCGGGGAGCGCGCGCAGCATCTCGAGCCCGCGCGCGGGGTCCTCGAGGAGCAGCGTGAGGAGAGCGCGGTGTCGCGCCAGATCGACCAGCGCGTCGCTCGCGTGGCGCACCTGACGCGGCAGCTCTCGCAGGCGCGACTCGAGGCCGTGGCAATACCAGGCCACCACGTCGTCGCCGACGGCGGCGCTCGCGCCCTTGAGGGCGTGGACGCTGCGCTGAGCGGCCTCGAGCGAGGCGACGGGATCGAACGTGCTCGAGAGCGCGGAGTCGAGCTCGCCGAGCCTGTCGCGCGCGGCCGCCAGGTACTCACCTCGATGGCGCGCGTCGACCGTGCTCGCGGTGAGCCCGGGCGGCGGCACCGGCCAGCGCGTTTCGAACGGAGGCAGGCCGCGCTCGAGGCGCTCCTTCACGTACGCGAGCAGCTCGCAGATTTCGGGCAGCGCCTCGTCGTCGCCCGCGCGCAGGCGCGCGCTGAGCTGACCGAGCACCAGCGCGAGCTCGGTGTGGCCCGCCATGCCCGCTGCGCCGCGCAGGGAGTGCAGCGCGGCCCGCCTGTCGCCCTCGAGCACGCCGCTTTGCGCGAGGAACGGCAGCCGACGCGCGATCTCTCCGGCCAGGAGCGCGTCGACCTCGCTCGCGCTCACGGCTTCGGTTCCGCGCTCTCTGCCGCCGCGAGGCTCGCGAGGAGCTCGCGCGCGGCCTCGTCGGCGCCGCGCGCCACGAGCCCCGAGAGCGACTCGCGCAGCGCCTTGGCTTGTTCGGCGGCCGAGCTCAAGAGGCGCGCGGTCTCCGGATCGGAGCCGAGCCTCTGGATCACGTGGTTTTCGATGTCGTGGAGCGCCTTGTCGAGATCGCGCTTGAGCGGCTGCGCGCGGGACTGCGCTTCGTGGCTCGCGAACAGCGCGCCGCGGGCGCTCTCCACCGCTTCGGTCAGGCGCTCGCGCTCGCGCTCCAGATCCTGGAGCATCGCCGAGTGCTCCTCGAGCGTCGCGACCGCGCGGTTCAGCTGGTCGCGGAGATCTTGCGCGAGATCGACCAGCGCCTTGCCGAGCGGCTCACCGATGCGCGCGCCCTCGAGCCCGGCGTTCAGCGCCGAGAGCTTGGCGCGCTCGAGCGCCTCCCGGAGCAGCTGCACGCTGGTGCGAAGCTCGCGGCTGCGCGCCGGGTTCGCGCGCAGCGCGTCGCTCAAGAGCTCGAGCTCGCTCCGGCCGCGGTTCACGGCCGAGGAAGCGTCGAGCTCGGCCTGGTCGGCCTGCCCCGCCGCGCGCCTCGCGCGCTCGAGCAGCGACAAGAGAGCGGACAGCTCGCCCGTGTCCTTCGAGTTCAAGCGCCGCCTCCATGCGCGCCCTGAAGGCGCTTCTCCACGTTGCTCCGGATCTCCCCGAGATCGAGCTCGGGCACGAGCTCGCCCCCGACGCGCACCCCGCCGGGTAACGCCTCGAAGAACCCGGCCGCCTCGGGCGACAGCCCGGAGAACGCGAGGCGCTCGCCGCGGACCTCGCACACCAGCAGCGCGCCGGCGCGGCCGCCGAGCGGCAGCACGGGCAGCACCTCGCCCCCCACGAGCGCCATGCCGAGGCCCGTGCCGGGGACGTCCGAGATTTCGGGCTCCGGAACCAGGTTCTGCGCGACGTCGGCGGGGATGAAGCGGAGGCCCTGATCGCTACGCATCACGAGGCCTCCGCGCGTCGGCATCAGGCGGCCTTGCGCCGCACCAGGCGCGAGTTGAGGAACTGGTAGAGGATCTTGCAGAGCTCGAAGGAGCTGCCGTCCATCTCGTTCACGATCTCGCGGATCGTGCGCTCGCCGTCGATCGACTCGAGCACCGCGCGCTCCTGGCGCGTCAGGTTCGCTTCTTCGCCCATGCGCTGGATCGACACCGGGTCGGGGAACAGCACCTCGTCGAAGTCGAAGCTGCCCTCGATCAAGCGCCACTCGTCCACACGGCGGAAGCCTTCCATCACGAGCGGGCCGGTCTCCATCTTGAGCGCGGCCTTCTGCGCGGCGGGGTTCTCGGCTCCGACGGTGAACGAGAAGCGACCCGACTTCCAGCGGACGACCTCGTAGACGAGCTCGGAGGTCTGA